>JAFUDC010000043.1 GCA_017459345.1 Eubacterium sp. | reverse complement strand
GGGGCGGCAGGTAGGCGATGGTTATTTTATTGGTGATAAAATGTTCCTCAATAAGATCGATATTTCTGCGCTTTTCCTCCGGAATCAGGTTCAGAGACCCACCCCGGACCAGCTGGCCAAATGTATCGTAGATACTGGCCACGAAGGCGTAGCTGGGAAAGACACACATCACATCCTTCTCGTTAAAGCCCAGGCGCCAGGAATTGGATATAGATGCCATCACATTCCGGTGAAGAAGCTTGACACCCTTGGGTTTGGAAGTAGATCCGGATGTGTAAACCAGGACTGCAAGACCATCTCTTTCGGACCGGTCGATGAGTTCTGGATCTTTTTTAAGAGGTACCCTGCTGATATAATCACTGTCTATGATGATCTGGCTGCCGGTTTCATTGATCAGCTTATTATTCCGGGCTTCCGGATAAGAGTCATCCAGGAACAGATATGCCCCGCCTGCTTTCCAGATTCCCAGAATAGCAATCAGGGTTTCCGGGCGCCGGGACAATTTGATCATCACCACATCACCGCTGCACACTCCGGAATCAATCAGATGTTTTGCCAGATAATTACTATAGAGATTGACATCCTCATAGGTATATGTCTTTCCACTTCCTGTAATTGCGGCCTTGTCCTTATAATGGGTTGATAACTTCTGGAAAATTTCAACAAATGTTTGTGTATTAAATTCTTCCTCTTTGATTTCCATTATGTTCCCCCAAAGTCTTAATCAGACTTATTAATCAATCACACCCTTACCCTTCAGTGCGTCAATTTCATCCTGGCTGTAGTCTAAGAGGTCTCTCATGATCATCTCGGTATCCTGGCCAAGCTTTGGAGCGCCTCTCCAAACTTCACCTGGTGTCTCGGACAGCTTGGGAGCAAAACCGAAGGCTGTGATATCTTTTTCAAGAGTCTCATCCTTGTAGGTTACCCAGTCATTTCTCTTCTGCCAGTGGGTATCTTCCATAACGTCCTTGGAATCCTTGATGACAGCAGCACCGATCCGGTTGTCGATCAGGATGTCGATGGCTTCCTGAGCGGTATGGCTCATGAAGTAATCTGCGAACTTCTGGTCAAGCTCTACACCAAGGTCGCTCTCAAGAGCTGCCTGGCTTCCGCCTGCTGCTTCATAGGAATACTTGTCAAGGTCAAAGCCGAAGCCCTTCATAACCTTCTCATAGGAGCCCTTGCCATAAGCGCCCAGGTTGATGAACTTGCCATCCTTGGTCGGGAAAATACCTGCCGGCTGATAGGTCTTCTGCTTGATGCCCTGTCTCTGTTTCTGGATGCCTGCCTGATCCCAGATGACATAGTTGTCATCCATAACTCTCATGTAGCTCTCGCAAAGAGTGGAGTCGATGATCTGACCCTTACCGGTCTGCTCTACAACACGAAGAGCCATCAGGATACCACTTACTGCAAAGAGGCCGGACAGATAATCGCCGATATACTGCTGAGCATAGTACGGGGGCTTGTCCGGGAATCCCTGAAGCAGGCACCAGCCGGATTCTGCCTGTGCCAGCGGGTCATAGCAGGCACGGTTTAAGTGTCTTTCTTCTCCGCCGAATTTGGGAGTACCGAATCCGCTTACATGGCAGATGACCAGCTTGGGATTAACTTCTAAAAGCATCTCATCTGTGATGCCCAGCTTCTCGATCCAAACCATGTTCTCGATCCATACATCTACCTGTTTGATCAGGGACAGGAAGATTTCCTTGGATTCCGGAACCTTCTTTAAGTTGGTCTCTAAAGTAAAGCTTAATTTATTTCTTGCGTTCTGTGCCCAGGCACCGGAGATATGCTTGTCCCCATTCTTTACCTGCGGCTGCTGATGTCTTGCGGTATCTCCGCCGATTTTCGGTCTCTCAACTGCGATTACCTCAGCACCGAAATCGCTGAGCATGGTAGCTGCAAATGGAGCAGCAACAACAGTACCGTTTAAGAGCACACGGATACCGCTTAATGGTCCGAATTCTTTCGTAAATAATGGAGCCGGTTTCTTCTCAAGTGTTTCCCAT
>JAFUDC010000042.1 GCA_017459345.1 Eubacterium sp. | reverse complement strand
AATGTGGCTGGAGACAGGGGAGGGTTCTTTGTCTTCTATTAACGAAATGAAAATTAGTCAATTGCGAAACCCTCGTCCTGCTCATAAAATGGTTCCTAAAGTTGCACGTTTGAATGGACAGTTTCGAATAAATGTACGGCAAGGACATACTTTAGTATGGATTTGACGCACAATTATGAAGAAAATGTCCAGGCAACAGTGTGACATAGGAACATTTTAGAGCTGTGACAGAGTTTTGCAAATGACTAAAATGAAAAAGGAGACAAAGAGCCCTCCCTGTCTCCAGGTATAGACCCTCTGTCTCCCAAAACCTTTTTTTGGTTTATTTCATATACTCATCATATAAATCAGCTGACACAGATTTGCGAATGCTTTCGTACACCTTTTTGGATGCATTCCGGATTTCTTCCCTGGTTTCCTTATCCAAGGTCAGAATCCTTGTTCCGCTCTTCTCGATCGTATCGATACGGTCTGCAATCCGGTCATCGGAAGCCTGCCTGGCTTTCCCGGTGGCAAGAGCAGCAGCTTCATCCAGAATCTTCCTGTCCTCTTCCGGGAGCTTCTGATAGAACTCATCATTGATAATCAGTGAAATCAGATGAGGAAGATGGTTTGTCTCCACGATGTAATCCTGCTGTTCGTAGAGATTATTGGACACAATCACCTCATAAGGATTCTCCTGGGCATCGATGGTGTGCTGCTGGAGACCGATGTATACTTCAGCGAAACTCATGGGTGTCGGACTTGCCCCCAATGCCTTCCAGAAAGCCAGATGGAAGGGATTTTCCATGGTCCGGATTTTCTGTCCTTTAAAGTCCTGTATGCTCTTAACCTGCTTATTGGTGCTCATGACCCGGAAGCCCTGGTCTGCAAGGCCCAGCAGATGATAGCCTCCATCCGTATAGACCTGGCTTACCGGCTCGTAAAAAACGGGATCATCCAGCTTCTTTCTGCATTCCTCCAGGGAATCAAAGACGCAGGGCAGGTCAAAGACTGCCAGGTCGGGCATGAAGGTAACCTGGGGGGCTGTGTTCTGTACGACAAAGGGAATATCGCCGTCATAGCATGATTCCAGAAGTTCCCGGTCCCCACCCAGGGTTGAGTTTGCATAAACCTGTATCTTCATCCTTCCGCCGCTTAACCGTGCAGTTTCCCTGGCGAATTCTTCTGCGTAAATCTGGGTGACGGTATCCTCAGGGCTGGCTGTTGCCAGAGGCCAGGCGTACCGCTGTTCATCGGAAGCACCGCATCCTGCAGCTGACAGGAGAAGAACCAGGCAAAGGCATACAATGGTTAATGGTTTTATTAATCTGTTAGACATATATATACCTCAATATTGACATTATTATATACTGGTTTCTTCCACACTGCTTATAAAAGCAGCAGGGAAATCTGCGGTACAAAGGTAAACAGCAGCAAGGCAAGCAGAAAGAATCCGATCATGGGCATGGCCTTCCTGGCAATCTCCATCACAGGTACATCGGTAAGGGCACTTGCCACAAAGAGGTTGACCCCGATAGGCGGCGTCACGAAGCCGATGGCCAGGTTGACCACCATGACGACGCCAAACTGTATGGGATTCATGCCGATTCCTGCAATTACGGGCATGAGAATCGGCGTCAGAATCAATATAGCAGGGGTCGTATCCATCACCATCCCCACAAGCAGTAAAAACAGGTTGATTACCAGCAGAATCACGATCTTATTGGAGAAGTTGTCAAGAATAAATGTACTGACTGCCTGTGGAACCTGCATCAGGGTTAAAACCCTGGAAAATGCCGTGGATGCGGCCAGGATAAAGAGGATAGGGGTAAATGTCTTGATTCCCTCAACCAGCACATTCCATATATCACTGATCTTCATGCCTTTATAGATAAAGAGACTGACGATCAGAGCATAAAATACGGAAATGACTGCCGCTTCCGTGGGGGATGCCACACCGGAGTAAATACAGCCCAGGATGATTACGGGACTGAGCAGAGCAAAAAAGCTCTCCTTTAATACATTTACGAGCCCTTTCTCATGAAGGGATGCGACCTCTGCACGGATTTTCTCCTTGTCCTCACCGTAACGTCTGCAGTGGTAGATGGCATATACCATCAGCAGGCCTCCGATGATCAGACCGGGGATGATTCCTGCTAAGAACAGGTCACTTACCGAGGCTCCCGAAGCCATGCCAAACATGATGAAGGGAATGCTGGGAGGAATGATCACCCCCAGGCCTCCGGCCACCGCGACAATGGATGTGGCAAATATCTTATCGTAGCCAAGCCTGCACAGAACCGGTATAGTCATGCTGCCCACTGCCGCAACGGTTGCAGGGGCGGAGCCGGATATGGCTCCGTAAAACAAACAGGTAACAATGACTGCGCAGGGCATGCCTGCAGTCAGGTTCCCAAGAAAATAGACAAACACATCGAATATTTTCCTGGAGATGCCCCCTTTTGCCATAATAATGCCGGACAGGACGAACATGGGAACTGCCAGAAGAGGAAAGCTGTCAAGCCCTCCGAACATGGCCCGGATTAGGTACTTGGCCCCCACCGTGAAGGAAGGGTCAAACAATCCCGGCAGTACCGAAGCAATCCCCAAAGCGATGGAAACCGGTATGGCAATGATGAGGCCGATAACAAAAATCAGAAAAACAACAGCAACCGGCATATCTATTCCTCCGTATTCGCTTCAATGTAGGACTCCGGTGTATTTCTTTCCGGATGAGCCGGGTCATAGACCTGCTCTCCCCTGGCGATTCTGAATTCGATGATCCATCTCTGGAGAATGCGGAAAGCCACCAGCACAAAGGACACCAGGGGTGCCGCCTGCACATAATACATCGGGATGGAGCAGGCAGGGGAAACCTGCCCGCTTCTGACTGCTGACATCATATAGGAAAAAGCAAAGGGTATCATATAGAAAAAAAACATAAGCTCAAAGGTATGGTTAATCACCTTCAAAACCGCCTTTGTCTTTCTTGAAAAAATAGCAACAAACTGTTCAATCTTGATGGACAGGCAGCGCTTACTGCAGTAGCTTACGCTTAAGAAACCGCTCCAGATAAACAGATACCTGGTCAGCTCTTCTGTCCAGGAAAGGGAGGACCGGAGGACGAATCTTGAAAAAACCTGAATCCCCATGATCAGGGTCATGGCAATCAGGAAGAGAACAAGAACGAATTCCTCCAGATTGTGGTCCAGCCACTTTATCACTTTTTTCATGTGTAATCTCCTAATCGGAATGATTAATCACCGGATCGGATCAGCTCCTTCCCATGGGCAGCCAGGCAATCCGGTGAATCTGAAAAATAAGTTCTTATAAAGCATTATGCAGCAGGCTTAATACCGTATGAAGATCCTCCACTCCCATCTGTCCGGGTGCGGAAGCCTTCTTTGCAGCACCAAAAGTCAGGGCGGAACCGAATACCTCGCCGCACAGACGGCTGATCACACCGGTGCCTGCCATGGACATGGTGATGATGGGACGGTCTGCGTATTTAGAATACATTTCCTCCGTTGCTGACAGAAGGGTCAGAACATCCGCCTTGCTCTGCGGCATCACCGCAATCTTGGGGATATCAGCACCAAGCTCCTGCATCTTTCTTAAACGGCTGACAATATCGTCCTTATCCGGAGTCTTGTCAAAGTCATGATTGGATGCAACGACCTTCACTCCGGCCTTATGGGCCTCATCGATGAGACGCTTTACAATCTCATCGCCGGTGAATACTTCCACATCCACCATATCTACAAGACCGGTCTTTGCGGCATTGATATTCAGCTGGGCATAGGCCTCATCCTCGATGGCCTTCTCCCCGCCTTCCTTGGAGGTACGGAAAGTCATCAGCAGGGGAATATCTCCCAAAGCCGGGCGTAGTTCTGTAAGAACATCCTTCACCTTGTCAAAATCAAAGACATCCTCAAACCAGTCCACTCTCCACTCCACAACATCCACGGGAATAGAATCAAAGGTTTTGGCTTCTTCTATAATATCCTTCTTTGTCACGCCAACGATGGGAACACAGATTTTGGGGATTCCTTCCCCGATTACGGTATTTCTTACTTTAACTGGAGTCATGGTTTATCTCCTTTCTTGTTTATCTTTTTATTACTCTTCCGCTGCCTCAAGCATCCTTGTGTAGCTCATATTGACGAAGAGGCCAAGGGCAACACCGATTCCGGTAAGGACGATATTCATCACCATAACACCTGATGGTGTCATTTTCGCTGCGGCAGTCAGAATCGTATAGTTACACAGGGAGGATGCGATCATAACCAGCGCTGTCACAGTTCCCTTAATCTTGGGGAAGAGCATGTTGCATACGGAGGTTGCAATCTGTAAAAGTCCGCCGGCTCCTGCCCAGCCGATAATAAATGCTCCGGCTTTACACAGTCCCTGGCTGGGGAACATGAGAACAGCAATCAGAGTTACCAGGCAGATCACCGGGTATACCAGGATGAAACGGACATCCTTGATCTTTCTGGTCAGGAAGGCAGTCACAACCAGAGCCAGCAGGGTTCCGATGGAGTAGAAGCTCTGCATGATGGAGGGATCTTCCCATCCGACCACGGTTTTTGCATAGTTCTGAGCACAGTTAAGCCACAGCTGGAAGGTACCGGTACAGGTAAAGCCGATCAGGATCATGGCGATGGAACCAACGGAAAAATGTGTGTGCTTAAGGCTCTCGATAAGACCTTCTTTCTTCTCGGCGGCTGCGGATTTGTCTGTATCCGGCAGGGGGAAGAAGATGATCAGCACCAGCAGGACGATATAGGCAATACCGCAGATATAAAACAGCGGATTGTAGGATGTCATTCCTGCTGCAGTGGCAGTCACTGTCATTCCCAGGAAGAAGGGAAGCAGCATCTGAGAGATTGCGATAAAGAACTTGATACCCATGGTGGCAACACCGGGAGCACCATAGATAATCTCTGCTACAGCCGGATATATACCGGTATCAAGGAATGAATTCGCAATACCTCCGATTATAGCACATACGTAGGCAATCTGATAGCCTCCGGAGGTTCCGGCATTAAAGGATAAGGCCAGGCCGATCAGGTAAATAGCATAGGAGGCTCCGCCGATGATCACGGAAATCCTTCTGCCCAGCTTATCGGACAGGGGGCCGGCGAAGGGCAGGGCGATGAGTCGTCCCAGTCCCAGGGCGGCTGATATGGCTGTGATAGCCATAACTTCCACATTCCAGCTGGCAGCAAGGGCCTCTTTGATGACAGCCTGTCCCAGGATGGAACAGCCCACACCATGGATAAAGTAATTCAGATAAAGCACCAGGGCGCTTGGTAAATATTTCTTATTCATAATTCAACTCTTCTCTTCTAATTTATTATCACATTTGTCAATCAGTCATCATAATGAATATTCAGAACTTCCTTCATATGCTCAATAGGCATAGGCTTTCCGGTCCACAGCTCAAAGGCGGCAGAACCCTGGAAGAGCATCATGCCAAGACCGTTCATGGTCTTGCAGCCCACTTCCTTGGCCATGGTACGCATCTTTGTGCAAAGGGGAGAGTAGGGAACATCCACTACAATCAGCTCAGGACGGAAATAGGACTTATCCGGAACTACGGAAACATCCTCTAAAGGCTTCATGCCTGCGCCGGTAGCGTTGACAAAAATATAGCTGGAGTCCATCTCTTCTCTGAGCTTATCAAGGTCTGCAAGATCATAGATGGCAGCTTTACAGTTTGTATTCTCGTTGATCTTCTTTACGGTATCCTCGCCTCTGGCAAAGAAGTCATCCTTAATATTAAAGATGGAAATCTCTGCAACACCATCTAAAGCAGCCTGAATCTCAATTGCTGTTGCTGCTCCGCCGCAGCCTGCTATGGTCATCTTCTTTCCGATGGGATCAATGCCGTTATCCTTTAAGGATGCCATAAAGC
This sequence comes from Eubacterium sp., assembly GCA_017459345.1. GTDB lineage: Bacteria > Bacillota > Clostridia > Lachnospirales > Lachnospiraceae > Anaerobutyricum. The sequence goes on along the minus strand of JAFUDC010000042.1, from coordinate 23,794 downwards.
CGATACCATCCGTGATATGGCCGGTGAGATGTCCGTTGTCGTTCACGATGGTGTTGACCGCACCTGCCATCTTTGCAGCAGGAGATAACTCATCCAGATACTGTCCCACAATCGTCTTGTTTGGCATGGAAACATTGGATCCGCGCATCTTAAGGGTACGGATTGCCTTCACCGCATCCTCAATCTCATCTGCCCCCACCTCAAATGCCAGATAAGCATAATCAAATCCCAGCTTGGCAAATGCCTCATTCTGCATAGCAGGTGAACTGGAATGACGAATCGGGTAAGCCATAAGTCCAATTAATTCGGTATGTCCTGTAATTCTTTCAGCCATAATCTTTCTCCTTTTTCTTTGAAATATATAGAACATCTCAGCATTTTTGAGAAGTCCGGATATAAAGGCTTCACATAGTTTCACACATCACAAACAGAAAACAATAAGTTAACAGGTTAGTTTGTTATTTATCTAACAAATCTTACAAGTGAATTATAACAGATTCATTCAATACATACCAATACTTAATTGAGCAAAAATCAATGTTCTTAATGTATCAATTATGATCTTTGTGTGGTATTATATAAATAAAAGTATATACATGGAAAGGAGCCCCCATGACACTCAACCAACTTCGCTATTTCCAGGCTGTTGCCCGCTACGAAAACTACCACGCCGCAGCTGAGGAACTCTATATATCCCAGCCATCCCTGAGCAGATCCATCGATTCCCTGGAGCAGGAGCTGGGGGTACAGCTCTTTGACCGGGTAGGAAGGGGCATCATGCTGACCAAGGTAGGCCTGATGTTTTTAGAGTATGCAGACAGAATCCTGGAGGAATGTGATGTAGCAGTCTATAAGATGAAGGAATTGTCCCACGCCGGCGGCCGGATTGACATCGGCTATGTCTTTCCCCTGGCCAATCACTATATTCCTCATAAGGTAAGGAGCTTTCTGAATCAGAAGGGAAATGAAAATATCACCTTCAGCTTCTCCCAGAACCGCACCTCCCATATCATCAGCGAGATCAAGGTGGGCCATCTGGATGTAGGCTTCTGCGCTTTTGTGGAGAATGAGAATGACCTGGAATTCTATCCCCTGATCAAACAGGAGATGGTAATTATCGCCCCCAAAGATCATCCCCTGAGCCGGAAGGGAGAAGGAGGAAAAGCCTCCCTTCAGGAGCTTACCAGCTACCCGGTAATCGGCTATGACCGGTTTTCCGGTCTTGGGGGATACACGACAAGACTATACCGCCGGCTGGGCATCAAGCCGGATATCATCTGTGAATGTCCCGATGAGAATGCCATCCAGGCCCTGGTCCGGGAGGGCTTCGGCATCGGACTGGTGGCCAAAGTAGACATGCTGGAGGAGAAGGATATATCCATCTTAAAGCTTGAGGATGCCGAGCTCTTTCACCATGTCCATATGGTCTGGCTGAAGAATCACTACCACATGCCGGCCATACAGAAGTTTATCGATTATATGAAAGGGCAGTCAAATCTTGAGGATTCGTGAAACGAATCATTTATTCATATATTAATACTTTTAAGCTATCAAAAATCAGGGAGAATGGCATTTTTCATTTGGCATGACATAGTGTATGATAAATATATCACAAACAGAAGGCAGACCTCAGACAAAGCAAATGTGAACTTTTTCAGGAGGCGCATTAGAATGAAAAAAGACTATCCCAAGATTTTTGAACCATTTACCGTAAAGAGGATGACCCTGAAAAACCGTATCGTCATGACTCCCATGGGCACCAATTACGGCGAGCCGGATGGGCAGATGAGTCTCTGGCATCTCAATTATTATGACCTGAGAGCCAAAGGCGGCACAGGCCTGATCATTGTGGAGAATGCCAATGTGGATCATCCATTAGGGTCAAACGGAACCAGCCAGATCCGCATTGACCATGACAGCTTTATGCCCCGCTTTTTTAAGCTCACCGAGCTTATCCACCAGCAGGGCGGCTGTGCCTGTATCCAGATTAACCATGCCGGTGCCTCTGCCCAGCAGGCCAGGACCGGTATGCAGCCGGCATCCGCTTCCGATATCCCTTCCAAGGAAGGCGGCGAGATCCCCCGTCCTCTGGAGAAGGAGGAGATCTATGAGATTGTAAAAAAATACGGTGAGGCAGCCAAGAGAGCGCAGACAGCAGGGTTTGATGCCGTGGAGGTTCACTGCGGACATTCCTATCTGATCAGTCAGTTCCTCTCTCCTCTTACCAACAAGAGGACCGATGAATTCGGCGGCTCCCCGGAAAACCGTGCCCGCTTTGCAAAGCTGGTCATCGAAGAAGTCCGCAGACAGGTGGGACCCTTCTTCCCCATCTTTGCCAGAATCAGTGCAGACGAATTCATGGAGGGCGGCAACACTTTGGAGGATTGCCTGGAGTACCTTCAGTATATGCAGGATGAGGTTGATGTATTTGACGTATCTGCCGCATTAAACGGCTCTCTTCAGTACCAGATCGACAGCAACAATCTTCCCGATGGCTGGAGATCCTACATGGCTAAGGCTGTAAAGGAACGGTATGGCAAGCCGGTCATCACGGTGGGCAATATCCGCGACCCCAGGGTTGCCAATGAGATTCTTGAGCGCGGCGATGCAGACCTGATCGGTATCGGCCGTGGTCTGATTGCTGATCCGGACTGGGTAAACAAGGTGGAATTCGGCGATGTGGCTGACATCCGCAAATGTATCTCCTGCAATGTCGGCTGTGCAGGCAACCGAATCGGCGGCAACCGGCCTATCCGCTGTACCGTAAACCCATCCACCCTTCACGGGGATATCTATAAGAAGGAAAAAGTGAAGAAACCATGCAACGTGGTAGTTGTGGGCGGAGGTACGGCCGGCCTTGAGGCAGCCTGTACCGCAGCGGAAGTCGGCTGCACGGTATTCCTGATTGAAAGGGAAAAGGAGCTGGGCGGTCTCTCCGTTCAGATTTCCAAAATCCCGGACAAGAAGCGTCTGGCAGACTTCCCCCACTACCAGATCCGCCGGGCAAAGAACTTAAAGAACCTCTTTATCTTTACCGGGACAGAGGCAAATATTGACCTGATTAAGAGCTTAAAGCCGGATATCATTGTCAATTCCACAGGTTCCCTCCCACTGCTTCCTCCAATCAAGGGTCTGGCCAACCATGTGGATAAGGAAGGCGGCAAGGTGGCCTCCATCCTCAAGATGATCCGTGACATCCCGACCTATCCGGAGGATATGACCGGCAAGAAGGTGGCTGTCATCGGCGGCGGCGCTGTGGGCCTTGATGTGGTGGAATTCTTTGCGCCAAGAGGGGCAGAGGTATCCATCGTGGAGATGCTCCCCATGATCGGCAACGGCCTCGACCCGATCACCAAGGTGGGCACGGCCACCATGATGAAAAAATACGGTGTTCATCAAAGACCAGGCACTGCCCTTCAGGAAGTAAAGGCCGATTGCTTCGTGGTGAAGAACCCGGATGGAAGCATCGAAGATATTCCATTTGATTACGGCTTCATCTGTCTGGGCATGAAGGCAAATAATCCTATCCTTGATGAGATCAAGAAGGAATTTGACGATGGCCGTACTGAGATCATGGTCATCGGCGACTCCATGAGAGCCAGAAGAATCATCGAGGGAACAGATGAAGGACGCAATATCGTCAAGGTTCTTGAAAAGAGAGGATACCTGGATTAATCCGGATTTCTTTCGTCTTTTCATCAAGTAGCAAACAGTAGAGGCGGAGTCTCCTGCTTCCATCGTCATATGCTTTTAATATATCGATGGGAGTCCGGCAGACTCCGCCCTTTTTTTCTGCCTGCTCCATGAGTTGTGCTGCCTTCTGGCCGATTCTGCTTTCTTCCTCTCCTGCGTCCTCCAGTTCATCCTCGAAAATGGAAGCAGCAGAAGACTGAACCAGGCAGATGGAGACATTGGGAGATTTCTGCCAGGCCCCATCCCATTCCCCTAAAAATGAAAGAAGTCTTTCCGGGCAGGCAGCCAGCTTTGGTCCGATAAAAATGGTATAGATATGGTTCCACTCCAGCTGACTGGCTTCTCTGTTCCTCTCATTTTTTTCCAGTTCTTTCAGAGACCCGTCTATTCTCTCAATGACCTTACACGGAATGGAGGCCTCCTTCTCCATATCTCCGGTCAGATCGGCCTCGGAAAGCCGAAACCGGTATTCCTCTTCCTGTCTTTCTATATAAAGAGACAGGATATACCGCTTCTTTTCAGCATCTGTCTGCTTCCTGCAGCCGGTAAGCAATGTAAGCAGCAGCAGGAAAAGCATTAATGTTTTCCAATTCCTTCTCTTCTTTATAATAGTATTTTTTCCCATAAACCCTTTTCCTCTACTGTAATAGCTTGCAGACCTGTTAATATTTGTTTCTCAGCAGATCCTCTTTTTTTGTTTATCAACCGGTAAATGTATCTTTTTCCTTCTTCCAATCAAAAATGGAAGCAGCAAAATCAGAGGCAGGTCGATCCAGGCTTTATACCAGCCATAAATGGATATGGTCCTGTCTAAATCCGGCAGCAGACAGGCAATCACATAAATACAGAAAAGGATAATCCCCGTAAAAGCTGCCATTCTTTTCTTTTTTACATGGTCCGGCCACCTGGCAAAAAAAGTATCCTCGGCAAGCCTTCTGGCATAGTAAAGATATCCGCTTAATACTCCGATCATGCAAAGGATCCAGTAAACCACAAGAAGGATATCAAACCGTTCCAGGAAGCCTCCGGGAAGGGAGATCAGCTGCATCACCTTGACAACCGGCCAGTAAGTGGAGGCTGTGACCGCCCGGCCCAGGCTTTGTACAGTCACAAACCAGAGCAGAAAATTGCAAAGATAGCCTCCAAGAATGCCTTTAAGCACATATCTTTTAAATAAAAATCCATTACTTTTATCTGCTTTTATTCTCTCCCCGCTGGCTTCTATATTAAGCCCCGGCTTTACCGCTCTTTTCTCCGGCATAATACAGGACGGAAGTAAAAAACAGATAAATTCCAGAGATGAGCTGCATAGCAATAGCCCGTATCCACCCCTGATCCCGCCAGGTAGTCCGGCAGAAGTCCCTGCAGGGGCAATCCCTCCGGCTGTGCCGCCTATCTTGAACAGAAGTCCTGCCGAGGCAGCTAAAATCAGCAGGGCAAAGAGGAAGGCAATCCAGGGGAAGAGAAGCTCCACAAAGCGGGCATGCTTCTGCAGATTTGTTTCCGTACAGTACCAGAGCAAAACCACAAAGGGTATGAGCAGCCAGAAGAGGCTGTGGTCAGGCATATAGATGTTCCGGATGGAGCATCCGAAAAAAAAGATGAGGGCCGCTGCATTTACCAGGAAGCGGATGATATATATGCCGGCAGCCCAGGGAGGCAGAGCTTTTTTCCAGGAGGAACAGACCAGCCACCCTGCATACACAAGGAGAAAGGCCCCGTAGAAGACAAAGGCCAGGCCGCCCCTTCCTCCGGTATCTGCTGCTGCAGCTACAGCAGGATAAGTCAGGCCGGCAGCCCCGAATCCCTCCACATACAGCATGCGGGTAAGCTGTCGTCCGGACAGAGCATCCGGACAGGACATCAGGATATCGATCTCTTCCTGCCTGTTATTAAAATCATCTGCTTTTTTCATGGCCTTTACTTCATTCATAATCTGACTCTCCTGATTTATATTTACATTTTTTCCTCAGGACTTTTCTTTCTTCTCACTCTTCTTCCCATTCTGGTAAAAAGAGGCCGGCGAAGCATCCGGTACAGGGAATAACGCACATGATTATCCTTAGCCGGGTCATAGTTCAGATTCCCGCCGCAGACTGCGGGCATCATATAGGGAATGCCAAAGGAGTCCATCTGGGACAGATGAAAGAGCACCGCAGCAAACATGAGCAGGTAGCCGTAGATTCCCCAGACAGATGCCATAAGGATAAAGGAGAATTTCAACAGACGGAAGGCAGCGGCAAATGTATCATTAGGCACCACAAAGGAGGTGATGGCGGTAAAGGCGACCACGATTACCACGATATTACTCACCAGACCGGCATCCACTGCTGCCTGTCCCACGATCAGGCCGCCAACAATTCCGATGGTCGAACCCAGCTGACCCGGGATATGAATCCCTGCTTCCCGCAGGAGTTCAAACTGGAGCTCCATCAGAAGAACCTCCGCCACCACGGGAATGGCAATGCCCATCCTGGCTGAGGCGATGGCCAGGAGAAATCTGCTTGGAAGCATCTCCGTGTGGAAGGAGGCGATGGCCACATATAAGCCCGGAAAGCCCATGGCAAAGAGAGAAGCGGCAAAACGCAGCAGACGGGCAAAGGAAGCCGTAAGCGTCCGGTTATAGTAATCATCCCCTGCCTGGAAAAACATCTGGGCGGTGACCGGAAGAATCAGAACACCGGGAGAATTGTCCACCACCAGGACAATTCTCCCCTCCAGCAGCCCGCTGGCCGCCTTATCCGGCCTTTCCGTATGCTGAAACTGCGGAAAGGGAGTCCAGGGATAGATTTCTATGAGCTGCTCCAGCATACTATCGTCAAAGATGCCATCCAGACTGATTTTTCCAATCTGGTCCCTGATCTGAATCAGAAGGTCCGGCCGCACCAGGTCCTCCACATAGCAGATGGCCAGGTCGGTTTTTGACCGCTCCCCCACCATCACATGCTCCATCTTAAGCCGGGGATCCCGGATTCTCCGCCTGATTAAGGCCGTGTTGGTCCTGAAATTCTCCGTAAAGCTGTCCCTGGGTCCCCGGATGACCATCTCCTGCTCCGTCTCTCCCACACCGCGGGAAGGGAAATTTCTGGTAGACATGAGAATTGCCTTCCTGCATCCTTCCACCAGCAAAAGACTGTTCCCGGAAAGGACCCCGGTCAGCATATCTTCGTATGACTCTGCCTCAGACCAGTCCACCATCTGCAGGATATCTTTCTCAATATATGACAGATAATCCATCTCCCTGTTCGGGCCGCCTCCTCTTCCCCTCTTTTTTCTTCCATTTCCCTTCCCTCTTTGTGTCCCGCCGCCTCTGCCGCTTTCACAAAGATACGATTCCGGCTTTAACTCAATCAGAGGCCGGATGGCGAAATCCTGTACTGTCTGGGAATCCGTCAGCCCATCCACATAGAGAAGGTATGCCTGACGGCTTCCCCTGCCGATACGAAACAGATTTTTCACCATATCTCCGCTGTTTTCCATGGCTGCTTCGATAAAAGCCACATCCTTTTCAAAGTCCCCCGTCAGACTTCCTTCTATCTTCTGACCGCGGTTATACTGTATTTTCATGGTTTTAACCTCTTTCACCTTTTGTTCCTGATTACCTGTCTATCATCATTATTTGAGAAATATTCTTTTTTATACATGAGGTCTTTCGCTTGATTTTTATTGTAAAACCATTATAATCTATGTATACAAGATACACAGGAGGAACAATCTATGTCTCAGACATTGCATTTAAAAGCTTATGCCAAGGTGAATCTGGGTCTGGATGTGATACGCAGAAGAGAAGACGGCTATCATGAAGTTCGGATGATCATGCAGACGGTCCGCCTGTTCGACCGGCTTTCGCTGACGAAAAACCAATCCGGTCAGATCACCCTGTCTGTCAATCTGCCTTATCTGCCTGTCAATGAGAAGAATCTCGTCTACAGGGCGATTGATATCATACGTAAGAATTATCATATCAGTGAGGGAATCCATGCCGACATTAACAAGCGGATTCCTGTGGCAGCGGGTATGGCCGGAGGAAGCAGCGATGCTGCCGCCGCCTTTGTGGGGATGAACCAGATGTTCGACCTGGGCATATCCCAGGAGACCCTGATGGAATATGCTGTCGGACTGGGAGCGGATATTCCCTACTGTATCATGCGGGGCACTGCCCTCTCTGAGGGAATCGGTGAAAAGCTTACTCCCCTGCCTCCCATGCCGGACTGCTGGTTTCTTATCGTGAAGCCTGTTTTTTCCATGTCCACCCGCTTTGTATATGAGAATCTCCGTCTGGACGAATCCACCTGCCACCCGGATATCGATGGCATGGTGGCTGCTCTTAAAAATCAGGACCTTACCGGCATCACAGACCGCATGGGCAATGTATTAGAACAGGTTACCCAGGAGCATTTCCCCCAGATCAGGGAAATCAAGGATTGTATGAGGCAGGAGGGAGCACTGAACGCCCTGATGAGCGGCAGCGGCTCCACCGTATTTTCCATCTTCACATCCAGAAAAGCCGCAGAAGCTGCCGGACGGGTATGCCGGGACCGTTTTCAGATAAAACAGACCGCTGTAGTCTGTCCCTTTAACAAACCTCATGTGAGAAGCCGGATTCTGTCCAGGCCAAACAGAGGAGAGCAGCAAAAATAAGGGAACAGACGCTTTAGATCAGACATAAAGGGAAGTTGTACCAGGAGGAAATACTATGGAACATGACCATTTAGCTGACGGCATGAATGAGTACCTGCCGCTTCGGGATGTGGTTTTTAAAACTCTGCGGCGGGCCATCATCACCGGTGAGTTCGCCCCGGGGGAGAGACTGATGGAGATTTCTCTGGCAAAACGCCTCGGTGTCAGCCGGACACCGGTGCGGGAGGCCATCCGCAAGCTGGAACTGGAGGGACTGGTGATCATGATTCCCCGCAAGGGTGCCCAGGTTGCCAGAATAACCGAGAAAAGCCTCAGAGAAGTCATCGAGGTTAGAAATGTATTAGAAGAATTTGCCGCCACCCTGGCCTGCGACAGAATCGAAGAAAAAGATAAACAGGTTATGCAGGATGCTCATGAGCTCTTTGTCAGGGCCGTGGAGGAAGGCGACATCATGAAGATGGTGGATATGGACGAGAAATTCCACGATGCCATTTTCGGGGCTGCAAAAAACGAGCGGCTCCTGTCCATCATTGCCAGTCTCCGGGAACAGTTTTACCGCTACCGGGTCGAGTATATAAGAGATCTTGAGAATCCTGCCATACTGATCAAGGAGCACCAGAAGCTGATGAATGCCATCTTCAACCATGATAAGGAATCAGCAAGAAGATTCATGAATACCCATATTCATAACCAGCAGGAACGGGTCGCCGAAAGTATCCGCTAGAAAATACCGGGGCTGTGTCACTAACACAGCCCCGGTAAAACTATCCGATCAGATTTTCCATCTCCTTGAGCAGAATAAGCTTCTGTCCGGCCTCAAGCGGTTCAGTGACATTGTCATTATACTGCCTTATCTTTTCAATAGTCGTTCCAAATGTCCTGGCTATCATCCAGAGACTATCCTCTTTTTTTACAATATAGGCCGTAATTGAAGGAATCTTTGCAAGCTCTGCTTCATCATAGGGACTCTCCGTCACATTTTCTATCATCTCCTGCTTCTTTACTTCATAGCCTGCAACATAGATACCGGCCACAGCCCTGATTTCCAGAGCATCTCCATCCACCACATAGGCGTTGATCTGCTCCAGAACCCCCCGGATATCACAGCGTACATCCTGAATATTTCCACAGGAGTCGGGACATTCAACCAGATATTCAAAGGGGATCACGGTCTCCCTGGACTGAACCGGCGTCCCATCATCACCTGCGATATATAAAACTCTCGCAAAGACCAGCCCCTCTGTCCGGATTCCTTTTTTTGTCATCACAGAATCCTCGATTCGGATTGCCCCTTCCACGTTGAGGATCTGCATCAGCTGCCCCTTTTCACCGGAAGAGGGAATCCGGTGGGTCACTTTGGTCCGGGCATTATTCTGAAAAACCAGATTTTCATAAGTCACCGGTTTACGTTCCAGGGTCAGACGGCGGTTGTTGGCATAGAGGTCCTTAAGCACCGGCAGCTTAAATTCCCGGCAGGCTTTAAGATCCAGCTCCATTACCGCATCCACCTCTATGCTGCGCAGCTCACCGTCAGAATCCGGCTTAATCAGACTCTGACGGCTGCCAAGAGCAACTGCTATGCTTCCAATCAGGTCCTCATGGCTGTCTGTGCATTCCAGCACATTATCAAATGGAATTTCCCAGTCATAATACTGGACCGGATCCTGGGTATCCTCACTTTCATATAGGATAAAGAGAAAAAGCTCCCCCCGGATGGACAGCTTTCCTTCCAGCATTCTCACATCCACATCGTTGAGTCTCATAGAGTTCCAGAGTATTTCCCGGATGTTGGGCTTCCCTGCCGGCAGACTTACTTCTGCTCGGATTCTCTGTATATCCTTTTTGTTCATGGCAATCTCTGTTACCGGCAGGTCCTCGTAAAGGCACTCCACATCATCCTCAGAGTCAATGCCCGTGGTCCAGTCTATCAGCTTCATCTCAGAGATCTGTACATGGAAGAAGAGGACGGACCGGATACCACACTTCCTTGAATTGATAATGGACACCGTGATATCTTCTATATCAGCCGTAATCTTTACCGTATCCTCAGGTCCTGCACCTTCTGCGTTGATGTATTCCTCCACCGCAAATTCATGCTCCATGGCAGCAATGCCCTGCTTTTTTCCCATGCTTATGTAGAGGATCTCCACCAACAGGGTCCCCTTGACCCGGACACGGTCATTTAAGCCTTCAATCTCATCGATATGCAGGTCTCCCCGGCTCTCCACGATCTTTTCCACATCTGGGCAGGTATCCGGCACATTCATATCCTCATCCAGGGTAATCTGAATATTTTTGGTTAACTTCTGCATGCCGGACCGCACCGGCTTTTTCTCTGTTTTCATAGCTGCCTCCTGTTCAAATCTTCATCTTTTATATCAATATATATGCATGTATCTTCCAGGTATGCCAGCAAATCATACCATTTGCTGCAGGGATACCCGGACATCAATCGTAATCCTGCTATCTCTCAATCCGGCATACCTTATCTGTTCTCTGACATCGAACCACGATATAAGGCCATGTCGGCTCGCGGACCACCGGATCTTCCCCGCCGGGCCCCATAAGCTGAGTTCTTAAATACAGGGTCCGAGGGCCCATACTGCACTCCTCCACCCGGATGCTGCAGCCTGCGTACTCCTGCCGCCCATAGCAGACTACCAGGTAGGTACTGCTTGTATTGCTGAAGGTAAATGAACAGGCCTTCTTACATTTTCCCTCAATCCTCCTTTTAAGCTCAGGAGGAAAATGTCCGGGAGGACAGATGACATAATCTGCCTCCTGTCTGCTCTCCGCCAGATTCAGTCCCCCGTCGCAGCCGCCGAGGAGCAATAAGGCAAAAATCAGATACAGGCAGCGCAAGACAGGGGGCAGACGGAGGAAATATCTTATCTGTTTATTATTGATCAAATCTCCTCTTTTCTTATTATTTTCCTGCATGGTGCTGAGTATTTACATTATATGCGCAAAAAACAAAAGAATGCCCATGTTTGTCAAATTATCTATACTTCCTTCTTCAGGTAAAATGTGTTATAATAACTTACGCTATTAGAGGAGATTTGAAATATGCAGATTACAATTCCAAAAGATGTATCTAATATTATAAATATACTGGAAAGCCATGGCTTCGAGGCCTATGTTGTGGGAGGCTGTGTAAGGGATTCCGTCCTGGGCAAGACTCCGGCAGACTGGGATATCACTACTTCGGCAAAACCTGAGGAGGTAAAGGCCCTCTTTGCCCGGACCATTGACACCGGCTTAAAGCATGGTACCGTTACCATCATGGTAGATAAGACAGGCTATGAAGTGACCACCTACCGGGTGGACGGCTTATATGAAGACCACCGCCGGCCCAGGGATGTCACCTTCACCACAAGTCTGAAGAAGGATCTGATGCGCCGTGATTTTACCATCAATGCTATGGCCTATAATGAATCTAAGGGGCTGGTGGACCTGTTCGGAGGCATCAAGGATCTTGGCGCCGGAATCATCCGCTGCGTGGGAGATCCGGAGGAACGATTTGAGGAGGATGCCCTCCGCATGCTCCGGGCCATCCGCTTTGCAGGTCAGCTGGGTTTTGATATCGACCCGGTAACAAAGAATGCCATATTCCTGACCAGACATCTTCTGTCCAGTGTCAGTGCAGAGCGCATTCAGATGGAGCTTTTGAAGCTTTTGATCAGCGACCACCCGGATATTCTGCGGACTGCCTATGAAACCAGGCTTACCGGCATCTTTCTTCCGGAGTTTGACCGGATGATGGAGACCCCGCAGAACAATCCTCATCACCGCTTCACGGTGGGGGAACACACACTTCATGCCATGATGGAGATTGAGGCTAATCCAATCCTCCGTCTTACCATGCTCTTTCATGATATCGGCAAACCCCTGACCAGGACTACGGACGCACAGGGTATCGATCATTTTTACAATCACGACCGGGTAGGTTCTGATCTGGCCGGAGATATCTTAAAGAGGCTCAAGTTTGACAACAAAACCATTGATCTGGTCACCACCCTGATCCGAAACCACGACACCCGGTTCCGGAACCCGAAAAGCAACGGACGCCGCCACGTAAGAAGAGTCATCAATAAGGTTGGCAGAGACCTCTTCCCCTATCTCCTTAAGGTGATGGAGGCAGACGTCAGGGCACAGAGCTCCTACATGCAGGAAATGAAGCTGACCATTCTTGGGGAGACAAGGGAAACCTACGATGAAATCCTGGCTGCCGGCGACTGCCTGACCTTAAAGGATCTTAAGATAGACGGCAGACAGCTTATGGCCCTGGGGATTTCTGAGGGCAGGATGATCGGAGCCATTCTCTCCACCCTGCTGTCCATGATCTTAGAGCACCCGGAGCTGAATGATCCGGATTACCTTAAGGAGCTTGCCTTAAAGATTTATGACCAGCTTAAAAACCAGGCTGAGATTACATCTTAACCTCATGAATATGTCATAAGTAATACCATCCCTTCATAGGATAGACCATGTTAAAAACCATTCTTAACCTGATCATCTTATGGAGGGATTTTTATGAATGACAAATATCAGGAATTACTGGATCAATATGATATTGAGGTCTTTAATACATTTCGCAGTAAGGGAACCTTCCAGTGTGAGACGAATCAGGGCCTGGCCATCTTAAAGGAATATCACGGTTCCCTTCACTGTCTTGCCAGGGAATACGAATGGAAGGAAGCCCTTTACAAGGAAGGCTTCCCTGCAACTGACCGCTGCTTTGTCTCGAAGGAGGAGAGCCTGGTGGTCTATGACCGTTATCATACCCCCTTTGTCCTCATGCATTATTATCGAGGCAGAGAATGTGACTGTACCCTGAAAAGAGATGTGTATGAGGCCTGCAGGAATCTTGCTGCCCTGCACCAGGTATCCCTGCGGATTCCAAAGCTTCCCATCGAGTCCCTGAGAACAGAACCAATCGACTCCCTCTTTCTCAGGCGCAACCGGGAGCTTAGGAAGATACGGGCCTATGTCAGCCGGGTCAGCAGAAAAAAGAACTTTGAACTATTATATATCAAACATTTCTCTTCCTTCTATGAAGAGGCAGAGGCGGCTCTTGCAGCCCTGAATCAGATGGAAATGAGAGGTCTTGAGACTGCCACGGGCATATGTCACGGGGCATATCAGCATCATAATGTCCTATTTCTGCCTGATGGTTCCCTGGCCACTGTCGGCTTTGAATCTATCTGTTACCAGCCCCTGCTCATTGATCTCTATCTTTTTTTACGCAAAACCATGGAAAAGAATCAGTATGATTTCAGTTATTTTGAAACCGGAATAGCCGGCTATAATTCCCTCAGGCCGCTGGCGTCAAATGATCTGCATTTCCTGTATTTTCTTTTCCTTTACCCGGAAAAATTCTGGAAGATATCAAACCGCTACAATAATCATCGGAAAAGCTGGATATCCCCCAAAATGGAGGAGAAGCTTCTAAAGCTTTTAGACCAGAACAGCAGGCGGCGTCTCTTCCTTGACCGCCTCAGGGAATCTTATCTGCAGCAGAAAACTTCTTAAAACCCTGCTGCCTGCAGCAGGCTCCTGACATTTCCCAATACTGTCTGGTCAATTCCGGTTAAATGTGTTAGAATGGTAACGATTCAGACCATGCGGTTTATCCATCATTAGCTGAAATTCTCACGTAGAGCCATTGTCAGGGGGTGTTGACATGTCATATATGGCACTTTACCGGAAGTGGAGACCGGCGGATTTTGATCAGGTTAAGGGACAGGATGCCATCGTCCGCACCCTGCGAAACCAGATTCTCTACGACCGGATCGGCCATGCCTACCTCTTCTGCGGAACCAGGGGTACCGGCAAGACTTCCATCGCCAAGCTTTTTGCCAAGGCAGTCAACTGCCAGAATCCGGTTAATGGGAACCCCTGCAACCAGTGTGCCTCCTGTCAGGCTATCAACAGCCAGAGCTCATTAGATGTCATTGAGATTGATGCCGCATCCAATAATGGCGTGGATCATATCCGGGAGATTCGTGAGCAGGTACAGTATTCCCCCACCATGGGCCGCTTCAAGGTATATATTATCGATGAGGCTCACATGCTGTCCTCCGGCGCATTCAACGCTCTCCTGAAAACCCTGGAGGAGCCGCCTTCCTATGTCATCTTTATCCTGGCGACAACGGAGAAGCATAAGATTCCCGTTACCATCCTGTCCAGGTGCCAGAAATATGACTTCAGGCGGATTTCCATGGAGACGATCACGGCCCATCTTGAGAACCTGATGGAAAAGGAAGAGATTTCTGCGCAGCACAGGGCTCTGGCTTACATTGCCAGGGCAGCAGACGGATCCATGCGGGATGCCCTGAGCCTCCTGGACCAGTGCATTTCCTTCTATCTGAACCAGACCCTGACCTATGATAATGTCCTGGCGGTCCTTGGGACGGTAGACACTGCTGTCTTCAGCCAGCTCTTAAGGCATATTCTGGCTCAGGATACTGCGGCGGTTCTCCATGTCATAGACCAGACCATCATTGAGGGAAGAGAGTTATCTCAGTTTCTATCTGATTTCCTCTGGTATCTGCGCAACCTCCTCATTCTGAAGGACCAGGTTGGCGCGGAGGAAAGCCTGGACATGTCCTCCGAGCATATTGCCCTGCTTCGTGAGGAGACGCAGATGATCGACATCGGCACATTGCTTCGCTTCATCAGAGTGCTTTCTGACCTGGCTAATCAGCTGCGGGGAGCCAGCCAGAAGAGGATTCTCCTGGAGGTTGGCTTTATCAGACTTTGTACTCCCCAGATGGAAACAGATACGGATAGTATGCTGGAAAGACTGCGGCTGCTTGAGCAGAAGCTTTCCGACGGATCCTTCCTCAGCCCGGATATGCTGGCCACTGCCGGCGCCCTTGCCTCAGCCGGACAGGCATATGGAGGACAGACCGGACAGCCGGAACCCGGCGGCAGACAGGCAGCTTCCGGTGCGAAGAATGACGGGCCTGAGAAGAAAGCAGAGAGACTTCCGGCAAAAACCGGCGAAGAATTATTAGAAGAGCGCTTCTCTCCTGCTGAGGCAGAGGATCTTAAGGCCATTGCCGCAGGATGGAAGGATATCCTTAAGGCTGCAGGTATGCCAATGCAGGATCTTCTGAAAAATGCCAGTCCTGTAGTTTCCGAGGACAGCTCCCTGATCCGTCTTCTCTTTGACCAGGAGGATTTCTTCAAAGGATATTTTGAGCGGGATCACCAGCACAATCTTGAAGTTCTGTCTGACATCGTAGCCAACATCACAGGAAAGCGGGTAAGGTTTGAATGTGCAAGCAGATCTGCGGCGCCGACCAATCCGACCAGCCTGATCGACCTGAGTAAGATACACCAGAAGGTAATATTTGAGTAGATAACTTCCCACATCCTATTCAATTATATGGGAAGTTTGTATTAGATAATAATAACAGAGGAGGAATATATCATGGCAAAAAGAGGTGGATTCCCGGGAGGAATGCCCGGCAATATGAACAATCTCATGAAACAGGCACAGAAAATGCAGAAACAGATGGCTGAGACCCAGAAGGCACTCGAGGAGAAATCCTATGAGGCGACCGCAGGAGGCGGAGTTGTATCCGTTACCGTATCAGGAAAGAAAGAAGTCACAGCGGTTCATCTGGAGGAAGAGGTGGTGGATCCCGACGATATCGAGATGCTCCAGGATCTGATCATGGCTGCCACCAACGAAGCTCTCCGTGCCATGGAAGCTGACCAGCAGGCCCAGCTTGCCAAATTTACCGGCGGCCTCGGCGGAGGTCTGGGATTCTGATGAATTACTATAGCACGCAGATCACTAATCTGATCGAAGAGCTGCGTCACCTGCCGGGTATCGGAAGCAAGTCTGCCCAGCGGCTGGCTTTTCACATCATCAACATGCCGCAGGAGCATGTTGACCATCTGGCTGAGGTTCTGGTAACAGCCCGGAAGAAGGTACGATACTGCAGTGTATGCTGCACCTTGACGGACACTGAGATATGTCCAATCTGTGCAAGCACAAAAAGAGATCACAGTACCATCATGGTGGTCGAGCATACCAAGGATCTGGCCGCCTATGAGAAGACGGGACAATATAACGGAGTCTACCATGTACTTCAGGGCACCCTGGTTCCCAGCATGGGAAAGGGTCCCGATGAAATCCGTTTTAAGGAACTGGAAAAGAGGCTGGACCAGGATGACCCCAGGATCAAAGAAGTGATCCTGGCTACCAACTCGAGTCTGGACGGGGAAGCCACTGCCATGTTCATCACAAAGAAGATTAAACCCAGGGGAATCAAAATCACCCGGATTGCCAGCGGCGTTCCCATCGGAGGCGAGCTCGAGTATATCGATGAGGTGACCTTATCCAGGGCTCTTGACCGGCGGATTGAATTATGAGTAATAAGGATGAAAGGACATAAGATCATGAAAAGAATCGGTATGTTAACCAGCGGAGGTGACTGCCAGGCTTTAAATGCTACCATGCGTGGTGTGGTGAAGGGTCTCCATACCATGATGGGAGATGTGGAAATCTATGGTTTTGAAGATGGCTATAAGGGTCTGATCTACGGAAAGTACAGGAGAATGACCGGCAGAGATTTCTCCGGCATCCTTACCAGGGGAGGAACGATTCTTGGAACCTCCCGCCAGCCCTTTAAGAAAATGCGCACACCTGATGAGAATGGACTTGACAAGGTGGAGGCCATGAAGTCGACCTACAAGTACCTTGGGCTTGACTGTCTGGTGGTATTAGGCGGCAACGGCAGCCAGAAATCCGCTCATATGTTAAGTGAAGAGGGACTGAATGTGGTCTCTCTTCCGAAGACGATCGATAATGATCTCTATGGCACAGATATGACCTTCGGCTTTCAGAGTGCCGTAGATATAGCAACTCAGGCTATCGACTGCATCCACACTACTGCAGCCTCCCACAACAGGGTTTTTGTGGTGGAACTGATGGGCCATAAGGTAGGCTGGGTAACCCTGCATGCCGGTATTGCGGGAGGAGCCGATATCATTCTGATCCCGGAAATCCCCTATAATCTCAATCATGTCATCTCTGCTATCCAGCGCCGTTCCGAGCAGGGAAAGGGATTTACCATACTGGCTGTCGCAGAAGGAGCCATCTCCAAAGAGGATGCTGCTTTGTCCAAGAAGGATTACAAGGCTAAGCTTGCGGGGCGCAAGCACTCTACTGTAGGTTACGAGCTTGCCTCCCAGATTGAAGCCGCTACCGGCCATGAGGTGCGTGTCACCATCCCCGGACACACCCAGAGGGGCGGAAGTCCGGTTCCCTTTGACCGGGTCATCTCAAGCCGTCTTGGTGTCACTGCCGCAGAACTGATCAAGAATGAAGATTATGGCAAGATGGTCATTATGAAGGGCTATGAGATCGATACCATCCCCCTGGCAGAGACTGCCGGAAAGCTGAAATATGTCTCCCCGGAGGATCCGATCATCCGCCAGGCCAAGAATCTGGGAATATCTTTCGGAGATTAAATCCTCTCCTTTTGAAAGGGGCTGTGAAGGAAAGGGAGTAAAATGATCCCTTCTTTCACAGCCTCTTTCCTACATCTTTTTATCTGTTTAACTTTAAGTCTTCTGTTCAAAAACCGTCAATATGGCCGTAAGAAGAATTCCTCCCAAAAGCCCCCCTATATGAGCGGCATTGTCCACGCCGGTCTCAAAAAAACCATAGGAGGCAGCACAGACCACCATAAAAATCACTCCTGCCAGGCCGATCTCCCTCATGTAATGTCTCCTCTTTCCAAATGTATCCTGCAGAAGCAGGCAGACCAGCCCTCCCATAATCCCGAAGATGGCTCCTGATGCCCCGGCCGCAATGTCCATAGTCCCTCTTAAAGTAAAGAATACTGAGGAGAGGGAGGCAGACAGGCCGGCTCCAAGATAGATGAATATATAGCGAATCTTACCGACAACCCGCTCCAGACGGGTGCCTACCAGCATAAGGATCAGCATATTCTGAATCAGATGCTGAAGACCAAAGTGCATAAACATGGCAGTAAGCAGTCTGTAGTACTCCTTTTTCGCCATGACAGCTTCCCAGGACATGACCCCCATCCGGGACATGAATTGAGAATCTTCCGTATCCCCCATCAGGCTTAAAATAATAAAGAAAAGTACATTTGCCGTCACTATTGTAACCGTCACCGGCTGGAACATCCGTCTTATTTCCCGGCTATGCTCCTCCTGCCTGGATTCCAGGCAGCGGACAAGGTAGTTTTCCAGCTCTCCTCTGTATCCCAGAAAATCAGTCCTCTGCTTCTCAAAGACCAGAATCCTTCCATGCTTGTAGTCAAGCCACCAGATATCAGGGGCATTCTCAGTTCCTTTCAGTTCATCTTTCCCGGGCAGATCATCACACATAAGCAGGGTCAGCCTGTTTACCCTCTTGTTGGTCTGTATCATCAGCTTTCTTTCAATCTGCTGCATTTCATCCTCAAGTTCCTCAAAGTTTCTCTCCGGCTGGCCCGGCAGGCGCTCCGGAACAATATCCACTAAGGATACCTCACTTTCGTCGTCTCTGAGCCAGAGGATACGTCCTGTGTGTCTGACCCTTGAAAATCCTCTCTGCTTCCAGAACTTCTCCAGTTCCTGTATATTATCCATCTAATCCTCCAGCTAATTATTATTATTCAAATCATAGTAACTCAAAAGCCCATCTTCCGATAGGTTTCATCTCGATGCGGCCTCTCGCAATTTTCGCTGTTACCATCATATACCAGGTCAGAAACAAATACAAGATTATATCATAAACCAGCCGAAGGACAGAAAGTCTCTCCTCAATCCATAAGGGGATAGTCAAGAATCAGAAACTCAAAGCTTTCCCCTGCAAAGCGAATCTCATCTCCCGACTCAAGCTTAACCGGCTTTTCATAGGTTATAGATGTCTGATTAATCCAGGTACCGTTGGTTGAGCACAGGTCCTGCAGGTCATAGTACCCTGTCTGCTTCCCGCGGACAATCGCTGCGTGCCGCCTGCTGACTCCGGGCTCCGCAACCACCAGTTGATTGGAACCAGACTCACTTCCGATATAGTAGGGAAATTCTTCAATAGTATAAATCCTTCCGCTTTTTTTATCCCGCAATGCAGGCTGAAGCTTATCTTTGCGGATACCGAGAACCTGGGTTCCTCCGGGCTCTTCCCAGGAATAATTGTAGGATGGGGAGGGTACTGTTTTTTTGATTTCAGGTTCCCTGATCACATTTTCCTTCAACAGTTTTCTGTGCTTTCCCAGCTGCCATGTGCAGTCCAGAAGAATCAGAAGTCCTACTCCGGTCAATACATAGATATAGACCATCTGCCTGCTGATTCCCATACGAATTCCATAGATCAGGAGAGCAGCTAATCCCGCTGCCGAGAGAAGGCTCAGCAACCCGCAGGCTATCTGTGCCCCTGACAAAAGCTTTCTTTTACTTTCCTTTAGATCCTTTTCGGCTTCAGCCGCCGGCCTGGATCCGGGATAATAATCAGCCTCTTTGTACCGACAGTCTCCGGCAGCAGAGGATATGCTGCTCTTTAAATCTGCCGGTTCCCGGGTCAGCTGATGATTCTCAGGAGCATGGGCGGACTGTCCCTCCTCTTCTGTTCCCTGAAAAAACTCCCTGTAGGATGTCTTCGTATACTGGTCAATCTCTTTTCCTTCATAATTCAGGCAATCCTCAATCATTTTCCCGGAAAAGGTATGGTTCCTCACGCTCCGGAATGCGTGGTAGGCAAATTGTACTGCAGCAAAATCTTCATAATCGATGATAGACAGCAGCCATTCAAAAAGTCTGACTATCTTCCCGGCAATATTCTCCTGGACAGACGGCACGTACATCCATCTGACATGGCCATCCTGCTTCCAATATATCCCGTCCGGGTCAAATACTATCTGGCTGATATCAAGCATGTAATCATCCAATGTTTTAAGAAGACTGCTGCAATCTGAAAGAAAGGTCCTGTATTCCGGAAGGGAACAGACATGATTTTCTGCATTATCTTTCATTGACTTCATCCCGGATATATCATACAGGAGTCTGCAGGTTCCATCCTGATCTCTGACCTGAATGGGAAGAAGATCCGGGATCTTATTATAGCGAAGGACATGATATTCCACATCAAGAAAGTAGGAATTATCAATGTCGTCTATCACCCTGTACTCATTCAGGCCTTCTATCCAAGTGTCCATTATCAATCCCTCCTCATATTCATATAAACCGGCAGACCGGAAACCATATCACGAATCTGCCTTCATGGCAGCCAGAACTCTCAGCCACTCTTCCCAGTTATTAACCGGGGCCTGTCCATCCCCCTTAAACTGAAATCCATAGGATGGTGCATAGCCAATACCAGACAGGGGAGAACGGAATCTCAAGCTTCCGGAAACAGTAATCTTCTGACTCCCTATGTGGACAGAGGTCTCACTGCACCTGGTCAGTGTCAGTCTCTCATTCAGCCGTTCTTTCAATCTGGAGGACACCCTTTCTTCCGATACTCCTTCGTATCCTAAGGTCGTCCATGCCCCTGCCCTATCTTTCAACAAGGACTGAGGATAAACTCCGGTTTCCGGATTTCCATCCTTATTACCCAGCATGGCGGCTTCATCACTTAGACGAATCACTTCGCTTTTTACGATAGCCATATCCAATAAAAAAAACATAAAAAAGACCAGCCAGACAAGCAGCAGAATTAATCCGGGGAGAATCACCGCCAACTCTACGGTAACCATTCCGCCTACCTGCCGCTTCTTGCTGCACATCGCGAGCATATTCTCATCCCCCTGACTTGACTGAGCCGCACAGATCTTACCGTTCTCTTTAATCCGCTGCATGAAATTGACGAATGATAACAATCTCCTTCCGCTGTCACATAGAAAGCCTCCGGAATTGAACCGGACCGCATACATTTCTCACAGGCAGAGAGCCCCCTTGCCTCAAGAAGTGCCCTGGTCAGGGCGCTGCCTGAGATGCGGAGACTGATATGGGTACAGGACAAGCTTGTGTGATAGACCGAACCATTCTCAGCCAGATATACAACTTTGTCCTCCTGGTCTCCCTCCCCTTTGTGAAGCTGATAGCCTGTATACATTCTCTTTTCCGCAGTCAGCTGGCGAACCGTAACCAGCCTGCTGAAAAAGGGAACCGGTATTCTCAGTGTATATCGGGCCCTGACCCTGACCTTTTCCTGATCAGATTTGTCCATAGATACCACTATGCCATGGCTTCCCCCCAGGATACAGGACTCACAGAGCGCCTTCCCCTGCAAGGTACTATGGAAAACTGCCCCGGCTTCCACATAGCTGCCAGGCAGGGAAGATCCTTTCCCCAGCATGCCAAGGGCAGTCTCCTGCTTAGCACAGACTGCAGCAGTTTTTATTGCCGCATGCTGCACCTCCCCCTCCACCAGCAGCATCTGTCCGATCATAAGTAATGCTGCTGCAGCACACAGGAATACAGGTACGATCAATGCTGCCTCCACCGATGCCGTCCCCTCACAGGAGGCAAGACGGGATGCTCTTCTTCTCCTTCGTGTACATATGACAGATGCTTGTGCCTGGAGAGACCCTGTTATATATTGTTTTTTTGATTGCATGATCTGATACAGATGACTGATCAGATTATTTGTACTTTGAAAGAGCACCCGGTTTCACCTCCTGACTGAATCAAGAACACCCAGACCTTCCAGGCGCCGGCCCTATGATTATTCCTGCTTTATTAATAACTGACTCTCCTGTGAATATCCACCCGGAAAAAGGAGTCAGTTCCTTTCCCTGCACCCGGCAGATTGATAAACCACCTGGGACATTGACAGCTGATATCCCACTCGAAGAAAAACAGTGCGTCCGCCATGCGAAAACCCGCTTCCTCCAGGCCTGCATTGACCTGCATGATATCCATGACCCTGTAAATTAAAATATTCTTTTTCATTCCGGCTGCAAGAAACAGGCGGAGATAATCCTCATAGCCGACGCCTGTTTTTGCCGGGTGAAGGAGACTTTTTTGAATAAGAAGTCCCGGGGCTGTAGAAAAGCTTATGTTCCAGTTGGAGGAATTTTTGACGAGAGCAACCCTCTCCCCGTTCATGACTGCATGAAGCTCCAGCACGGATTCCCCAAGACTTAAAGCTGCAATGAGCAGGGTCTTTACGGCCTCTTTTCCTTCCGGCAGGCCCAGAATACCCATAACCGCCGCCGCCATCAGCTCTGCTTCTCCGTTAATTGCCGGATCCCCGGATGCATAAGCATAATTTGTCAGAAATCGTATCATCAAAATTCTGTCTGCAACTATCCTGAGATTATCCTGATCAGTCTTCCTTCCGGCGATGATATATTCAAGCTCATACTTAAGCGCAGTCTTATCCTTAGCCGGCTTATCCTCATAATGTGAGAAGCACTCAAACAGGTAATCCATCAGGTAAGCACCTTCTTTCAGGTCAATGGATTCCATTCCGGACAGGACATCTGAATTAAGATAAGTTCTCCACTCTGATAGCTTGCTTAAACTAAGGCCAGAGAGAGATAAGGATTCCATGTCAGAATCCATCTTTCCGTAACTCTTTGAAGGAAGACCAGCCTTCCCTATGGTCAAAGACGATATACTTCCCGGATCATCTGCGGCATAGAGAAGAATCCCTGAATGTACAATGCCGGTCAGGGTTTTCTTCAATTCTGACCATAGCACCCGCTGCCTGGCTGTTTCCGGAGATTGTTCTTTCTCCTTCTCAACCTCTTCCCGGGGTTCAGGCTTTTCCTCAAAGTCAGCGATCCCTTTCCCCTGCTTCTCCTGCATATCCGAGGAGGACTTTATCAGATTAATCAGTGCAGAGCCTGCATCCACAGCTTTCCGGTTTTTCATATACTCGCTGATCTGGTATCTTAGATAAATACCCTTGTCATCAACCGCCGTCTTCTCCCCGGTCACGGACAGACTGTCACAGGAGAATCCATAAAAACCTGACATCCCCCCGTACTTTTTCAGAAAATCCTGTCCATCCGATTCAATAAAAGGGCGTTCCCTGGGATCCAGAAAAAAGACGTGATACTTTTCATAGAGATATTTATCATAATTTGCAAGCACATCATCACCTGCCTCCTGAACAGACTCTTCACAAAGAGTCGATTCCATGTAGCCATGGATTCCTTCAAGAACACAGAAAATTACCACGGTAATCACCAGAAAAGTCATTGATAAGAAGACGGTAATCTGTCCCCGGCTATCCTTGACAATCAATGAATCTTACCAACATTCGACGTCATGGTCTTGAAGATTCCTTCAACGATTGTTTTAATATTATTCTGGAATATGATGACCAGTCCAATCAGAACCACAGTGATGAGGATAACTTCCACTACGCCCATACCGGCTTCGGGGGGAATATGCCTGGAAAGAAAGCCCCCCTTTTTACCAGCAAGTTCCAGGTCATCAGCAGACAGATCCTGTTCACTGCCATAAGCAGAAATTTCTT
>JAFUDC010000041.1 GCA_017459345.1 Eubacterium sp. | reverse complement strand
CCGGACTTTACTCCAGCACAACGGATTTTCAAATAGCAATTTACTGATATGTATCCTGAAAAGATTGACAACAGATAAAAACAAAACAAAGGTTCTAAAGAACACTTGTTTTGTCTGGCGAGTTGTGTTATACTAGCTTTAAAGTTAAGACAGTCAGTGTAACAGTCAGGTTATTATGTAAGCCCCTCGTGGAGGAGCATAAAGCTTTGGAAGCTGAATCATGAAAGAAGTGAGTGACAGTTACCGGAAAGGATAGGAATATGGGTAGAGAAGACAAGATTGCAGCATTAAACAGCGCAGTAGCAGCCATTGAGAAGAATTACGGGCGCGGCTCCATTATGAAGCTTGGGGATGCAGGAGCCAAGATCAACGTGGAGTCGATTCCCACAGGTTCCATCAGTCTTGATGTGGCCCTGGGAGTCGGCGGTGTTCCTAGAGGAAGAATCATTGAGATTTACGGACCGGAGTCCTCAGGTAAGACGACGGTCGCTTTACATATGATAGCAGAAGCACAGAAGCGGGACGGCATTGCCGGATTTATCGACGCAGAACATGCCCTGGATCCCCAGTATGCCAAGAAGATCGGGGTGGATATTGATAACCTCTATATTTCACAGCCTGACCACGGTGAGCAGGCACTGGAGATTGCCGAGACCATGATTCGTTCCGGAGCCCTGGATATCGTGATCATCGACTCTGTGGCAGCCCTGGTGCCCAAGGCTGAGATTGACGGGGATATGGATGACCTTCAGGTAGGTCTGCATGCCCGGCTCATGTCCAAGGCCATGCGTAAGCTTACCGGCGTCATCGATAAGTCCAACTGCGTAGTAGTATTTATCAACCAGCTCCGTGAGAAGGTGGGCGTCATGTTCGGAAATCCCGAGACCACCACCGGCGGACGGGCCTTAAAGTTCTACTCCTCGGTGCGTCTTGACGTCCGCCGGGTAGAGTCCATCAAGCAGGGAGGGGAGATCATCGGCAACCATACCCGCATCAAGGTAGTGAAGAACAAGGTAGCCCCGCCCTTCAGAGAGGCAGAGTTTGACATCATGTTCGGTCAGGGTATCTCCAGAGAGGGAGATCTCCTTGACCTGGGTGTCAAGGTAGATGCTGTGAAGAAGAGCGGTGCCTGGTATTCCTACCAGGGAGAGAAGATAGGTCAGGGCCGTGAGAATGCCAAGCTCTACCTCCGGGAGCATCCGGATGTTATGCAGGATGTGGAGAATAAGGTCCGCGATCATTATAATCTGCCCAAGGATGTTCTGGCAGACAAGGTCCAGGCAGCTGCAGAGCCGGGATCTTTCCCGGAGGCACCCGAACAGGCCTGACAGGATGAGGGAGCCGGATCATGGATTACCAGATCAGCCTGAGCCAGGGGCCGGGAAAGAAGATTTATGTGGAACCGGAAGGGGAAGAGGGGTTTTTCCTTTACCCTTCTGAGGTTCGAAAGCTTAAACTAAAAGAGGGGATGTCCCTTTCCGGGGAGGAGCTTAACAAGATCAGGCTCCTCTTTGCTCTGCCCAGAGCGAAAAAGCGGGCCATGGGCATTCTTGTAAAGCAGGATAAGACCGTGCAGGAGTTGAGAGAGAAGCTGATTGGATCCGGCCATGACAGCCGGTCGACGGAGGAAGCGCTCCGTTTTGTCATCGGCGCCGGCTACGTGGATGATGACCGCTATGCCCGGGATTACATCCATGCCAGAAGACGTAAGCGGAGTGACCGCATGATTCGCATGGAGCTGTTGAGAAAGGGGATTGCACCGGACCTTCTGGAGCTTGTTTTCGAGGAGGAGGGCCCTCAGAACCGCTCTCAGGTTGAGGATGCAGTCAGAAAATATATGAGCAGATTTCCTGAACCGGACTTATCTGCGAGGCAGAAGACCTGCGCCCATTTTTACAGAAAGGGGTATGACAGCGGGCTGATCCGCGAAATTGTGGAGGAGCTTGCATCAGACTGGCAGGCCTGCCGGTAGCGGGATGGCTTATGCATATTCTACAAAAGGTTTATTTAACTCTTGACTTTTTTTAAAAAACCGTTTAAAATCAATATGTTGTACTTCTGTGCAATGATATATGGAACTATTCAGAGACATGTATTTTTTACAATGTGTTCTGAATAGTTGCGACAATTTCATAAGGAGGTGCTCCTGTAGATATGGTTCCGACGATTATTGCGGTTCTCGTTGCGGTCGCCATTGCTGTTGTCATCACCTATTTTGCAACGCTGAATTACCACAGGAAGGTTTCAGAAGCCAAGATAGGGAGTGCAGAGCAGAAGGCCAGAGAGATTATCGACGATGCGGTTAAGACAGCGGATGCCAAGAAGCGAGAGGCGCTGCTGGAAGCAAAGGAAGAATCAATCAAGGCCAAGAACGACTTTGAGAAGGAAACCAAAGAGCGCAGAGCGGAACTCCAGAGATATGAGAAGCGTGTTCTGAACAAGGAAGAAGCAATCGACCGCAAGGCGGATGCTTTGGAGAAGAAGGAACAGTCCCTTTCTCATAAGGAGAGTTCTCTCGACAAGCAAAGAGCAAAGGTCGAGGAGTTACATGCAAAGCGTCTGCAGGAACTGGAAAGAATTTCTGGTTTAACCTCTGAACAAGCAAAAGATTATCTGCTTAAAACTGTCGAAGATGATGTAAAACGTGAGATGGCCGTTCTTGTGAAAGAACTTGAAACCAGGGCCAAGGAGGATGCAGCTAAGAAGGCTAAGGATTATGTCGTTACCGCTATTCAGAAGTGTGCGGCTGATCATGTAGCCGAGACAACAATCTCTTTAGTTCAGCTCCCCAACGATGAGATGAAGGGCAGGATTATCGGCCGTGAAGGTCGTAATATCCGCACCATTGAGACTCTGACGGGAGTGGATCTGATCATCGATGATACTCCGGAAGCGGTTATTCTTTCAAGCTTTGATCCGGTAAGACGTGAAGTTGCCCGGATTGCCCTTGAGAAGCTGATCGTGGATGGAAGAATTCATCCGGCGCGGATCGAGGAGATGGTTGAGAAAGCTCAGAATGAAGTAGAACAGATTATGAGGGAAGAAGGAGAGGCCGCTGTCCTTGAGGTCGGTGTCCACGGTATTCGTCCCGAACTGGTCCGTCTGCTTGGTAAGATGAAGTATCGTACAAGCTACGGACAGAATGCTTTGAAACATTCCATTGAAGTGGCACAGTTATCTGGGCTGCTTGCTGGAGAGATTGGCGAAGATGTACGTTTGGCAAAAAGAGCCGGATTACTCCATGACATCGGTAAATCCGTAGACCATGAGATGGAAGGCTCTCATATTTCAATTGGTGTGGACTTATGTAAGAGATATAAAGAATCTCAAGTCGTAATAAACGCTGTGGAATCTCATCATGGAGATGTCGAACCAACCAGTCTGATTGCCTGTATCGTACAGGCCGCCGATACAATTTCTGCTGCAAGACCAGGTGCCAGACGTGAAACATTGGAGACGTACACGACGAGATTGAAACAGCTTGAAGAAATAGCTGGATCCTTTAAGGGTGTCGATAAGACTTTTGCCATTCAGGCAGGTAGAGAAATTCGTGTAATGGTAGTTCCTGAACAGGTTAGCGATGCAGATATGGTATTGATGGCCAGGGATATCTCAAAACAGATTGAGAATGAATTGGATTATCCCGGACAGATTAAGGTCAATGTCATACGAGAGTCAAGATCTGTTGCATATGCGAAGTAGGATTCTTTCCGCCAGCCGGATAAGAATTCAACATAGGGGTGCATTACGTATCCTATGCAAAGAAAGAATGATAAAAAGCCAAATTCTTGAAAAAGAATTTGGCTTTTTTGCATGTTCAGCTCTTTCTTTTCATAAGGTATTATAAAAGGGCTATTTATATATGGAAAAGGAAGAGCATTCTATGTACTATGCGATTGAAGGGAAACGCTTGCTGAAAGTATTATATATAGCAGGGGCATTGCTGGGAAGTCTGATGATCAACATCGGCTTAAAGAGCAGCCTTATTCATAGCTATGACTTTCTTGATGCCATAAATTATCTGACAACCTTTGATCCTGCAGATACGAGCAGGTTTTTTTTCTATGTTCTCTTTACCAGGATTCGTCAGCTCCTGGTCTTTATCATCAGTCTGCTTACCTTATCCCCTTTTGCCGGCTACTGCCTGTTCATCTTTCTCTTCTCCTTCCTGACCGGGAGCTTCCTGTCTGCCATGACCGCCCACTTTGGCATTGCCGGTATCTGGTATGGCAGTCTCTTTCTGTTCCCCCATACCATCTGTTACGGGATTATGCTCTATGTGGCTTATACATATATTTTTTTCACCAGGCCTGGTCCTGTCATAAAGGGAGGCTGGCATAAAGGCCGCCGGTCCTGGTCTCCCCACCACAGACTATCCAGGAAGATAGGCTCATCTGCTTTTGCAGGAAGACAACCGGTAAGGACAAGGCTTCTGGCTGCCCTTATTCTTGTCATCATGTTCGGATTGGGATGTGTAAGTGAAGGGCTCCTGAATCCTCTTATTCTCAGAATGTTTCTAAAAGCATATAGCTAAAAGGATGATTCCATGGTAATATTAAGATGTGGTTTGAGTTATAATTCGATAAGGAGAAAAAATTGCATAAGATAAAGAATTACTGCCTGGTGGATTCACTTGACCAGGCCTATGAGCTCAAGAAAAAGGGCCGCAATCATGTGATTGTGGGAGGAAATCTGTGGCTCAAGATGGGTAACCGGCCTATTCAGACAGCCATTGACCTGTCCGCTCTTGGGCTTAATCAGATCGAGGAGACCGAGGAGGAATACAGGATTGGCTGTATGGTCACCCTTCGTGACCTTGAAGTTCATGAAAGCCTGAATAATTCCTTCCATGATCTCTTTCGCGAAGCGGTCAGACATATTGTCGGTGTGCAGTTTCGCAATTGTGCCACAGTGGGTGGAAGCATTTATCCCAGATTTGGATTCTCCGATGTCCTGACTGCATTTCTTGCCTGTGAAAGCAGGGTCTGTCTCTACCAGGCAGGAGAGGTACCCTTAGATCAGTTTCTGGACATGCCCTACGATAACGATATCCTCACTCATATGATTGTGAAAAAAGAGGAGATGGAGGCAGTCTACGATAGCTTTCGCATGACCGAGACGGACTTCCCGGTGCTTACCTGTGCGGTTAGCCGGAGAAGAGGCAGGTACAGAACCGTAATCGGGGCAAGACCCAAGGCGGCCAGAGCCATAGACGGCCTGGTACTTAATGATCCCAGGGATGAGACTGATATTGGCCGTTTCGCTTCCGAAGCAGCAGATCAATTTGACTATGGGAGCAATATGAGAGGCAGTGCCGGGTACCGCCGCGATCTGGCTGAGATTCTGATCAGGAGATGTCTGCATACGTTAGGAGGCAGGAAGGATTAATCATGCTGATAGAGTTTATATTGAATGGAGAGAAGGTACAGGCGGAGGCAGCACCGGATACCATGCTTTTGGACCTTCTCCGGTCTTTGGGGATGAAAAGTGTAAAGAGGGGCTGTGATACCGGCAATTGCGGCCTCTGTACTGTTTGGCTGGATGAGAGACCGGTCTTATCCTGCTCTTATCCTGCACCCAGAGCCCGGGGCCGCCGGGTGACGACTCTGGAAGGCCTGCGGGAAGAGGCAGGACGGTTTGCTGATTGTCTGGCAGGGGAAGGAGCCGACCAGTGCGGCTACTGCAGTCCGGGCCTGATCATGAATGTGCTGGCTCTTGAGAGAGAGATTACAAATCCTACAGCAGATGAGATTAAAGAATATCTGGCCGGCAATCTATGCCGCTGCACCGGATACCAGAGCCAATACCGTGCCCTGGTCAAGTATTTCGGGGTTGAGGAGGGAAAATAGCGTGGAAGAAACAAGATATGTGAGTAAGGGAATTGCCAAGGTCGATTCCGGCGCTCTCCTGTCGGGCAGACCGGTCTACACGGATGATCTGGCTCCGGCAGACTGCCTGATTGTGAAATTACTGAGAAGTCCCCATGCTCATGCCCTGATTGAAGATATTCAGATTGACAGGGCACTGAAACTTCCGGGCATCGAGGCCATCTATACTTATCAGGACGTACCGGAAAAGAGATACACTCAGGCAGGACAGACATTTCCTGAGCCCAGTCCGGATGACCGGCTGATCCTGGACCGCCATGTACGCTATGTGGGAGATCCCGTGGCTATCATCGCCGGTAAGAATGAAGACTGCGTTGACCGGGCCATGAAGATGATCAAGGTCAGCTATGAGATATTGGAGCCGGTTTTTGATTTTATGAGGTCAAAGGATAATCCCATCCTCATCCACCCGGAGGATAGCTTCGTCGCCAAGGATGGCCAGGGGACAGACCAGAAGAGAAACCTGTGTGCCTCCAATATCAGAGGACGGGGTGACGTGGAGGCTGTTCTGGCTGACTGCGAATATAAAGTGGAGGAAGTCTACCACACCAAGGCGGTGAATCAGGCCTTCATGGAACCCTTTGCCGCATTTACCAGCATGGATATCTATGGGAGATTAGAGATTGTCTCATCAACCCAGATACCCTTCCATGTGCGCCGGATCGTTGCCCGGGGATTAAACATTGCCAAATCCCGGATTCGGGTGATCAAGCCCAGGATCGGCGGCGGCTTCGGGGCAAAGCAGACCTCGGTCTGCGAGATTTATCCGGCCTTTGTCACTTTAAAAACCGGGAAACCGGCCAAGATCGTCTTTACCAGGGAGGAGTGCTTTACCAACGGATCTCCCAGACATGAGATGCAGATCAAGGTTCGGGTGGGGGCCGATGCATCGGGAAGAATCAGGGTCATTGACATGTACACCGTCTCCAACACGGGAGCTTATGGGGAGCATGGCCCCACCACGGTAGATTTATCCGGCTCGAAACCCATTTCCCTCTACCGCGACCTGGACGCCTACCGTTTTCGGTCGGAGGTAGTCTATACCAACGTGTTATCAGCCGGAGCCTACCGGGGATATGGGGCCACCCAGGGTTTGTTTGCCCTGGAGTCGGCGGTAAATGAGCTGGCGCATAAGATGGATATGGATCCATCCCTGCTCCGGGAAATCAATATTATCCGCCAGGGAGGCATCTTCAGCGATTACCACGGTGAGATTGCCCGGTCCTGTACTCTGGACCAGTGTATTGAGAAGGCCAGGAAGCTGATCGGCTGGGAGGACAAGTACCCCTGTAAGAAAACTGGCCCCCACACGGTGAGGGCTGTGGGCATGGGCCTGTCCATGCAGGGGTCCGGCATTCAGAACGTGGATGTGGGCAGCGTACAGTTAAAGCTCAACGATGATGGATTTTATACCATGCTGATTGGCTGTTCCGATATGGGGACAGGCTGTGATACCATCCTATCCCAGATGGCAGCCGACTGCCTGGGCTGTGAGATGGATCAGATTGTGGTCCGAGGTGTGGATACAGACCAGTCACCCTATGACAGCGGGTCCTATGCCTCCTCCACCACCTATGTGACCGGCAGGGCGGTAGTAAAAACCTGTGATTCCATGAAGAGGAGGATCTGCGAGGAAGCAGCCGGCCTGATGGGCCTGGAACCCTCCCGGGTGGAATTTGACGGCAATCTGATCTGGGAAAGGGATAATCCGGAGCATTGCATGGAGCTTGCCGATCTGGTGACCGCTGTGCAGGCCGGGTCGGGACGAATCATTGAGGTGACGGAGTCCAATACCTCGCCGGTTTCACCGCCGCCCTTTATCTGCGGTATCGCCGATATCGAGGTGGACCTGGAGACCGGAAAGATCAGACCCATCCACTATGTTTCCGTGGTGGATTGCGGCACCGTGATCAACCCCAATCTTGCCCGGATCCAGACCGAAGGCGGCACGGTTCAGGGGATTGGCATGGCCCTCTTTGAGGATGTCCGCTATACAGAAAAAGGGAAGATGAAAAACCGTAATTTTCTAAGCTACAAGATACCGACCAGGGTGGATATGGGAAAGATCGAGGTGGATTTTGCTCCCTCCTATGAGCCCACCGGTCCCTTTGGTGCCAAGTCCATCGGGGAAGTGGTGATCAATACGCCGGGACCTGCCATCGCAGATGCAGTCTATAATGCTACGGGGCTGCGTTTCCGCACCCTGCCCATTACGGCGGAACAGGTATACATGGGACTTCATAAGCAACCAGATTGAATTACCTGACGAAAACAAGAATGATTGAATATACGAGGTGAAAAGTGTGAAATTACTGGAAGACAGAATCAGGAAAGATGGACAGGCAGAGAGCAGTACGGTACTGAAGGTTGGCAGCTTCATCAACCATCAGGTGGACTCCCAGTTTATGGACCAGCTGGGGAGGGATTTCGCCAGGCACTTCAAAGAAGAAGGCATAACTAAGGTGTTTACCATCGAAAGCTCCGGTATAGCCCCTGCCATGATGACGGCGGCTCATCTGAAAGTGCCCATGGTCATCTTAAAGAAGCAGACCTCCAAGATCCTTGACGGGGAGGTTTATCAGACCAGAGTCATGTCCTTTACCAAGGGAACCAGCTATGAGCTGACTTTGTTTGCCGATTACATCAATAAGGAGGACAGGATCCTCCTGATTGATGATTTCCTGGCTAACGGGGAGGCTGCCATGGGCGCAAGCCGTCTTATCGAGGAAGCCGGTGCCACCCTTGCGGGAATCGGTATTCTCATTGAGAAGTCCTTCCAGAAGGGAAGAAAGCGTCTTGAGGAAGCCGGCTACAAGGTATACTCCCAGGCCCGGGTGGCCAGGCTTGACAAGGGGCTGATCGAGTTTGTGGAAGAAGAGTCTTAAATTAAACTTATTCTATAATCATATGATTTTTCAGAGAGACAATGCGGCATAATCCCCCATTGTCTCTTATCTTTTGTGCGCCCTCAGACAGGCAGCCTGACTGAGCAGAGTTCAGCAGGTCAGCCTGGTTAAAGACAGCGAGAAACTTCTCCCCACGGATTCCCTTCTTCAGCCCCCAGGGTGCCTGGACCAGATCAAGAAGAAAAGGGATGTCAATGGGATCCGGGATAACTGAGACATCCGGATGTGAGGATTCGGCCAGGCCAAAGAGGATATCCTCCTTCTTCCGACCAAGACAGGATAAACCGACCAGGCCGATCACCGTGTCAGTGCCCGGACAGAAAACAGGTTCATTATCCCTGGGAAGCTTTACCGGCAGCCTTTTCGACCCGTCGCCTTCACAGAGGATGATATCTGCAAAGTCAGAGATTTCTTCAAGGAATTCCAGAGAAGGAGAGGACCATTTGGTCCGGTTTCCGGCCAGAGAAGCACAGGGGATTCCAAGCCCGACAAGATTTGTTTTCCTGAAAGCTTCCCGGACCGCACCAAGATCCTCCTCCTCAACAGCCAGCAGGCCGGCCAGTCCCTCAGGACGGACGATATGGGTGCTGGTGGTAAGCAATGTTTTATAGCCTAGCTCAGAGAAGGCTGCAGCCAGCTGATTCATGAGCGAGGTTTTTCCGCCTGCCCCTACCAGGGTGATGATCCGGCTCCCGGACAGTCCCAGTAACTCGGGCAGTTCATTTTCTGTATATGTGGTTCTCATAGGTTCTCCTCTATTCACTCAAGGCAGTGTCAAAACTTCAGTGCAACTCACATCAGTATATATCATTTTTTGAATAAAAGGCAAACAGAATTTATTTAAGTGGACAGAGCATCCAGGAGTCTCCCTGCACAGTCGCCATATCTGGCCTTATCTACCCGGTTTTCGGATATGATTTCCACCTCGCCCAGCTTCTCCTCCCCAAGATAGTAGCTGAGAGTCCCCAGAGACTGGCCGGCCTTTACCGGCGCGGAGATTTCTTCTGTCAGGTTCACTTCTTTTCGGATCTGATTCAGATCAGTATCTTTTCCGATGACACAGGAGAATGTCCCGGCCGGCCTGCAGGATATCCTGTCCGCCCGGCCTCCGCTTACCCTGACGTCCGGGAGGGAAGGGGGGTTATCATCTTTATAAAGACGGCAATTGGCAAAACCGTAATCCAGCAAAGCAGAGCAGGCTGCCACCCTGGCCTTTCCGCTCTCACAGCCCATGACTACGGCAATGAGGCTTACCTCATCTCTTTTGGCCGTACCGGACAGGCAGAACCCTGCTTTCCCGGTGGACCCGGTCTTCAAGCCGGTCGCTCCCTCGTACTGCCTGATCAGTTTGTTGGTGTTGGAAAGACCGAATTCCGAGGAGCCCCGTCTGGTCACATGGGTGATGGTATCCATCCAGATGCCGGTGTAGTTGAACACCTGGGGATAGGATTTGATCAGCTCCCGGGACATAAGGGCGACATCCCTGGCTGAAGTATAGTGACCATCCGCATCCAGTCCGCAGCAATTGACAAAATGCGTGCTGGTCATTCCAAGCTCCTGAGCTCTCTGATTCATCCGGTCCACGAAGGCCTCCTCACTGCCTGCAATATGTTCTGCCATGGCCACACAGGCATCGTTGGCGGAGGAGACGGCGATACATTTGATCATGGTGTCGGCAGTCTGACTTTCTCCCGCTTCAAGAAAAACCTGGGACCCGCCCATGGAAGCTGCATGCTCGCTGACGGTGATGCTGTCCTCCGCCTTCAGGCTGCCCGATTCCATGGCATCAAAAATCAGAAGAAGGGTCATGATCTTGGTAATGCTGGCAGGAGGACGCCTGCTGTCTGCATCCTTCTCATATAGTATGGTTCCGGTGGAAGCTTCCATCAGCAGAGCACTTTTTGCCTGGCTTTGAAATCCGGCATTACCTGATAATGAGTCTCCTTTCCCATCTGTATCCGTACGACCGGATTCCTGCCCCGCTGACCCGGTAGATTCTTTCAGTATATGTCCAGACAGATTCGAAGATGCAAGTGATACAGAACCGGCTGAAAGGATAAGAATAAGACATAGCAGGATCAGGCCTGTCTTTGGGATAATGGCAGAATGTTTACATTTGTTTGGGATGTTTATCTGCATGACATTCTCCCTGATAGAAATTGATACATTTTATGCGAATTGTCGTCAAATATTCTTTTTCCTATTGTTATTTATCTGGAAATAAATTAAAATAGATGTCGACTAACTTAGGAAGGATTTCAGACTGATTAAATAATACAGGAGAGTCTGAATAAAATACAAAGGGGGACATTATGAATCTACACCAGTTTTACATTGGCCAGGCCTTTGACGCATATGATTTTTTCGGGGCCCATCTTACCAAAGACGGGGTCATGTTTCGTGTATACGCACCGGCAGCCGAGATGGTGGAAGTGATCGGTGAATTTAACGACTGGGAGAGCGGCAGCATCATGCAGCAGGATGGACTCTCCGGAATCTATGAGCTGGAGATTAAAGACGCCAGGCAGGGGCAGATGTACAAGTACCGGATTCATAAGAAGGGTGGGTATTTTACCGACCATTTTGACCCCTATGGTTTCGGGTCCGAGCTTCGTCCCGGAACTGCCACCAGGATTGTGGATATCGACAGCTACCAGTTCTCGGACGAGGAGTGGATGAAGGGGCGGACCAAGAATTTTGACCGGCCGGTCAATATCTATGAAGTCCATGCCGGGTCCTGGAGAAGAAAAGAAACGGAAGCCGAGGAGGATGACTCAGCCGGCTGGTACCGCTATGACGAGCTGGGTGAGAAGCTGGTGGATTATGCCAAGGAAATGGGCTATACCCACGTGGAATTCCTGCCCCTTTCCGAACACCCCTCCGACCAGTCCTGGGGCTACCAGGTAAGCGGCTATTTCTGTCCTACCTCCAGATATGGGACTGCAGAAGACCTCATGAAGATGGTGGACCTCTTCCACCGGGAGGGAATCGGCGTGATCATGGACTTTGTGCCGGTACATTTTGTCATGAATGATTATGTCCTCATGAATTTCGACGGGACTGCCCTCTACGAGTACGATAATGATGCGGGCTACAGTGAATGGGGAACCTGCAATTTTAACTATTACCGGGGCGAGGTCAGGACCCTGCTTCAGTCAGCCGCCGATTTCTGGATGACCAAGTTCCATTTTGACGGAATCCGCATGGACGCCATCAGCAATGCCATTTACTGGCAGGGCAATGCCGAGCGGGGAGTCAATGAGGGAGCTCTGGAATTTATCAAATGTATGAACGACGGCCTGCAGAGGAGACACCCCACTGCCATGCTGATCGCAGAGGATTCCACCAACTTCCCCAAGGTGACCCACCCGGTGGAGTACGGCGGTTTGGGCTTTGACTATAAGTGGGATATGGGCTGGATGAATGATACTCTGGATTATTTCCGGATCCACCCCAACGACAGGAAGTACCACTACCACGATATTTCCTTTTCCATGATGTATTTTTATAACGAGCGCTACCTGCTCCCCTTCTCCCATGATGAGGTGGTTCACGGGAAGGCAACCATCGTGCAGAAAATGTGGGGAGAGTATGATGTGAAATTCCAGCAGGCCAAGACCTTGTATACCTACATGTACACCCACCCTGGCAAGAAGCTGTCCTTCATGGGCAATGAGATCGGACATTTCAGGGAGTGGGATGAGAGAAAGGAGAATGACTGGTTCCTCTTAAAGTATCCCAAGCATGATGCCTTCCGCAAGTTTCTGAAAGATCTGTACAGCCTTTATCTCAATGAACCGGCCTTCTCTCAGAATGACTACAATGAGGAAGGCTTCCGCTGGCTTGAGGTGGATGCAGTTGATGAGCGGGTCTATATCTACGAGCGGATAGCCGGGGACAACCGCTATATCATCCTCCTGAATATGAGCGAGGAGGAGTATCATGACTTCGAGTTCGGCTACGATCACAAGGCTCTTCTTCACGAGGTTCTTTCCGGGGAAAGACAGGAGTATGACGGCTATTATGATGGCCCGAGGCAGGATATCCCGACAAAGCATAAGGGATATAAGTGGTGGGGCTACAGCTTTTCTGTGAACATTCCGGCTCTGGCTTCCGTCATCTATAAGGTAGACCTTGTCCCGGAGGAAGAAACCGCTTCTACCCGCCATATTCATGAGGCATCTCTGGAACAGGCCGAGAAGGGCAAGACATCCAGGCATTATAACTAAGACCTTATTTAATTATTTCA
This sequence comes from Eubacterium sp., assembly GCA_017459345.1. Classification (GTDB taxonomy): domain Bacteria; phylum Bacillota; class Clostridia; order Lachnospirales; family Lachnospiraceae; genus Anaerobutyricum. The sequence continues at coordinate 1,554 of JAFUDC010000041.1, read as the reverse complement.
GATGCAGGACTGCAAGGGCTGTCCTGCGATAAAGCAATGTGTGATCGTATATGACGATTATCTCATTTTTGTGGATTTATGAAGATCGAACTAAGATTAGATGCATTTGAAGGCCCCATGGACCTTCTTTTGCATTTGATAGAAAAGAATAAAGTAAATATCTATGATATTCCCATTGTGACCATCACGGAGCAGTACATGGAGTACCTGGAGGCCATGAAGGAGGAATATCCACTGGATTCTTTAAGTGAGTTCCTGGTGATGGCAGCCACCCTCTTAAAGATCAAGTCCCGGATGCTTCTTCCCAGGGAGGAGGAAAGCAGCGAGGAAGATCCCAGAGAGGAGCTGGTCCGCCGCCTGGTCGAGTATAAGATGTACAAGTATGCCGCCGGGGAGCTTAAAGATCTGAGTGTTGACGCGGAAAAAATATTCTACAAGCCGGAGACCGTGCCCAAAGAAATCCGTGAATATGTGGAGCCCGTGGATCCTGCCGCCATCGTGGGGGATATCAGCCTGGACAAGCTGGGAGAAACCTTCCGGATGGTTATGCGAAGACGAAAGGACCGGGAGGACCCGGTGCGGAGCCGGTTCGGAAAGATCCGAAAGGAACGCTATAAGGTGGAAGACCGTATGCAGGATATCCGGCGCCAGGTCAGGGGAATGAAGCGCATTAACTTCAAAACTCTTCTGGACATCCAGCCCAGCAGGGAGATGATCGTGGTGACATTTCTCGCAGTGCTGGAGCTGATGAAGGTGGGCCAGATTACGGTCAGTCAGGAAGGAAACTTCGATGAGATCTATCTGGATTCCGCGGAATAAGGGATAGATAACAGGTTAGATATGGAAAAAGAAAAATTAAAAGGAATCATAGAGGCAATATTATTTACCATGGGAGAATCGGTATCCGCAGACCGTCTGGCCGGAGTCCTGGAAATCCCGGAAGAAGAGCTCAACTTCATCCTGCATGAGATGCAGGTAGAGTATCTAAAAGAAGACCGGGGCATCTGCCTGATTGAACTGAGCGGAGCCTGGCAGATCTGCACCAAGATAGAGACCTATGATTATATCCGCAAGCTGGTAGTTCAGCCAAAGAAAAGATCCTTAACTGACGTCATGCTGGAGACCCTCTCCATCATTGCTTACAAGCAGCCGGTAACCAAGCAGGAGATCGAGGCCATCCGGGGAGTCAAAAGTGATTTCGCAGTCAATAAGTTAATCGAGTACGGCCTGGTCTGTGAACTGGGCCGCCTGGATACCGTGGGAAGGCCCATCGTATTCGGAACCACGGAAGACTTCCTGCGCTGCTTTGGGGTATCCTCTATCGAGGACTTGCCGGACATCGACGAGGTGACCAGACAGGGCTTTATGGAGGAGGCCATAGAAGAAGTCGGCGGGGCAGTGGATGTGGAGGTATAACTATATAAGTGAATAAGTCCAGTGCGCAGCGGCTGAGCAAGGCGGCATGCTTGCATGTAAGACTGCTCAGACATTGCGCACGACAAACAGTATCGAGCGGAGCAGTGAGATGCGGAGCGAGATGCTGTTAGCACGGTG
>JAFUDC010000040.1 GCA_017459345.1 Eubacterium sp. | reverse complement strand
TATCTTCATCTTTTGCACACAGTCTTATCACAAAGATCGTTTAGAATAAGACCATCAAAAGACAAACAACATTTTTTCGATAGATTTTTTCATACTCTCCTCTCCTTTTGGGAACCGGCTTTTAAGGGCCGGTTCCTTTTTGCGCGATAAGGACACAGAGCGAACGAAGTGCCTGCTCTTTCTTATCCGAGCTTTACTTCTCATTACATTTTAATTTCCTAAGGAGTTCATAATATCTCTCCATGCGCTCTCTTGCTTTTTCTTCCACTGTCTCCACCTCCTTTGTTAGGCCGCTGCCGGACTCTTTTTACATTACCATCTCATGGGAACGGTCATTTGGCATGGACTTTGCGCGTCCTGCCACCTGGGCCTTCTTTTCGTTCAGCCTTCCAAGGACAGATTCCCGTCTGGGCTTATCCTGCCGGGCAGGCATCTTTCCGTCCGCATCTTCTGCCCTGTCCCCACTCCTGGCTTCCTTTTCCATCTGTTTTGCCTCATGTGTCCTTGCTCTCTCGATCATCCTGTCTGCAGCATCATAGTAGTAGACTTCATCAGACAGATAATCCTCCGCAGATACCACAGTCGCATTGACCTCCCGGACCATGTTCTCAAGGGTTTTCAGATCCATCTCAACATTTACCGGCATGAGCAGGACTTCATGTCTGGAAGAAGGAAGGATATAGAAATCAGATCCAACCTCACCAGCAATCTCCTCCATCATCCCCGGATACATCATTGCTGCAGCCCCGTCGATCTGCTTATCATTGGTGAGGACCACCAGGGGAACTTGCGGGGCAGGCAGTTCCTCCCCGGGGATATCCAGAGAAGAGCCCATCATCATGAGCATTCCGTCTAAGGACATATGCTTGGCCGGAAAGAGTGTCTGGGCATTATCGGCTGCATCCTTCATGACCTGGTCTTCCGATATCCCCCAATCTTCTAATAATGGTCTTGTTACAACAGTGCTTGCGATCTCGTCCGCACCTTTCATGTCCCCATTCAACAGGATATTGGCTGTTACTGCGAGCCCGTCTGTCTCCTGGTGGACAGCATTTGCAAGATAATCTTTATTCTCCTCCTGGTTCATCACCCTGATAAAGAGAAGATCTTTTACAGCACTATAGTCTGTAAAGGACGGGAGATCTGCCCTCTCAAAAGGCCGGTCGCGGAAAGAAGCCATCTCATCAAGAACCCGGTCTAAAGACTGCCCAGCCCGGTAATCTTCATAAAACTTATCCAGGTTGATCACGGGAACGACGAGCGTCCCCGGTCTTGCTACCTGCATTCCTGTATAAGAAAAGTTGGGCTTTTCGATCTCTGTAATGGATACAGCTGCGTTCTTATATTCAGGCGGCAGCTTGTCTTTGATATGTTCTGCCGCATAGTCTGTAAATTCTTCAAATGTGAATCTTTTCATCTATTGTTACCTCCTCATCTCTTTTTCTTCTCCGGGAATTCCATGGAAAAGCCGACCCTGCCGTCCGCCCCCACTTTCATGATGATATCGGCATCAAAGTAGCGGTCCTTCCTGCTGGAATAGAGATCCTTCATAGCCACTCTCCCGGATTTTAAGAGCTCAGCGGCTGTCTTTTCATCAATGGTCTTCTTCATTGACTCAAAATAACGGTTTTCCTTCCACAGGGCAAAGGAGCAGT
>JAFUDC010000004.1 GCA_017459345.1 Eubacterium sp. | reverse complement strand
TATCAGCTTCAATTGTATTCTTCAAGCTTTTTCATAGCGGATAGAATTGACCGATTCCTGTTTTCTATCAGCTTCACTCGCTTCCTTCAAGATTTTCACGGTAGATAGAATTGAAGACTTTACATTTTCTATCTGCTTCTTTCATGTAGCTTAATTTTTCAGAGATAGAACCCGCAAATATTTGGTTTTATGCTCCAGGTGAATCTCGTTAATATGTTACTTTAGCTCATTCTTCCCATTTAAGTTGCTTTAATTGAACTGACCTCAGCCCTGCGGGCTGTTACTTTGGCGTAATCTTCTGATTTCGGCAGCCCAGATTCTGCCCCCAGCGATTCGTGGAGCTGTTACTTTAGCTTATTCTCCCTATTTCGGCTGCTTTAATTGAATTAGCATCAGCCCTTCCGGCTGTTACCTTGACAAAATCTCATGGTTTCGGCTGCCGGAAGGCTTCGAAAAAGTTAATCGCGTGAATAAGTCCCACGGATTGCTTCGCTGCTAAAGCAGCTCCCGCAATCCGCCACAGTATCTCGATTTCGCACTAATCGTGCTTCATCTCGATACTGTTTGTCGCACCATATGCCAGGCCAGCTTTACATGCTAGCATGACAGCTTGTCCTGTCGCATGGTGCTGGACTTATTCACTTAAATAGCTATTCACACAACTGTTTTCCCGGCCAGTACATCGCGGTAGTCTGCAAGGTTCTTCTTAAGAAGATTGGGGATGTCCAACTCATAGGGGCATTTATCGATGCAGACTTTGCAATTGATGCAGTCATCAATTTTTGCCATCTCGGCCTGCCAGTGATCATTAAGCCAGTCGGCACTGGGGGCCCGGCGCAGCATCAGAGACATGCGGTTGCACTGGTTGATGGTGATCCCCACGGTGCAGGGCATGCAGTAGCCGCAGCCCCGGCAGAATGCCCCTTTAAGCTCAGTCCTTTCCTTATTGATGAATTTCTGGATTTCCGGAGTCATGGAAGGGGTCTCCTCCATATAGGAGAGCCATTCATCAAGCTCCGTCTGTCTCTGGATGCCCCAGATGGGAACAGTATTGTCAAACTGGCTGACAAAAGCCTGAGCAGCAGCAGAGTTGGTGATCAGACCGCCGGCCAGACCCTTCATGCAGATGAAGCCCATATTTTGTTTCTGACATAAACGTATCAGCTCTTCTTCCTGCTCTTCTGCAAGGTAGCTGAAGGGATACTGGAGGGTCTCATAGAGGCCGGATTCCACAATCTCCCTGGCTACCCCTACCTTGTGGGCGGTACCGCCGATATGCCGGATCTTTCCCTGGGCCTTGGCCTCAAGCATGCACTCATACATGCCGGTACCATCACCCGGTCTCCAGCATTCTCCCATGAGATGGAACTGATAGATATCAATATAATCCGTCTTCAGTTTCTCTAAAGAAGTCTCCAGATGCTTTCGGAAATCCTCTGGTGTCTTAGCCCCCGTCTTGGTGGCAATGATGATCTGGCTGCGGTCAACCCAGCCATCTCCAAAAGCAGCTCCCAGCTTCTCCTCGCTGTCGCTGTAGGCTCTGGCTGTGTCAAAAAAGCGCATGCCTCCATTGTAAGCATTCCGGAGAAGGCTGACGGCCTCATCAAGACTGACTCTCTGAATCGGCAGGGCGCCGAAGCCGTTCTGGGGAACGGTGATTTTCGTGCTTCCCAATACTACATATTTCATCTTAATTCCCTTTCTTTGTTGTAATACAATCCATGGTATATTTAGATATTTTCATCATGTAACAAGATAATCGTTGTAAGTATATGAACGGATACAGTCTCCATTATATATTTTAAGTGGCGCAAAATCAATACAGGAATCCCTTGCCAGTTAATCTGCATTATTCTATACTCAAGAAGAGGATGCTCCCTTTACATATTCTATACTCAAGAAGAGGATAGCCCCCTCCTTTACAGGAGGGGGAGAGTTAAAAAGAGTATACCTAAAGCTTTCAAGAAAGGTGTGAAACACTATGCAATATAAAAATATCAGCAGGGGAACCTTTATTGACCGTCCCAACCGGTTTCTGGCTCATGTGGAGATGGATGGCAGGGTCGAGACAGTCCATGTGAAGAACACCGGGCGGTGCAGGGAACTGCTGGTTCCCGGGGCGGAGGTCTTTCTGACGGAACCTGGCACACCAGGCCGAAAGACCCGGTATGATCTGGTAGCAGTCCGTAAGGGAAATGGCATCCTCTTTAACATTGACAGCCAGGCTCCCAATAAGGTGGTAAAGGAATGGCTGGAAGGGCAGGGATATGATAAAGTAATTTCTGAATATACCTTTGGCAGTTCACGGCTTGATTTTTACATGGAGAAGATAGAAGAGAAATATCTGATGGAAGTAAAAGGATGCACATTGGAGATTGATGGAATCGGATATTTCCCGGATGCGCCCACAGACCGGGGCGTAAAGCATTTATATGAGCTGATCCGCGCTGTAAGGGAAGGCTATCAGGCTATTGCCGCCTTCGTGATCCAGATGGATGGTGTGACGGAGGTCCGTCCCAATACAGCCACACACCCTGCATTTGCGGCAGCATATGCCGAGGCTCAGGCAGCAGGGGTGCAGATTATGATGATTCCCTGCCATGTGGAGGCGGACAAACTGGAGATTCTTCATCAGATTGAAAATTGAGACTCCCTTCTCTATCGATGGGAGCAAGGATTCTTTTTACTTAGAAGAGGCGTCGCAGTGAACACTTTTGCCTGCTCAAGACTGAGTGGCAGATTGTAACAGTGACGTCCCTCTTTTCATGTAAACCATCTGTCGGTTGAATAAATCATAAGCAAAGTGGTATGATTCTGACATGAAAAAAGATGATAGTAAAAGAACCGCAAAAAACAGAGGTTGGAACATTAATTTCGATAAGTCATATAATGATGATGAAAGAATAATCGTTGCAAATATTCGAATCCGGAGGTGGTCAGTTTGAAGGAAATGTCATTTGGAGCCATGATCCGCTCTTTGAGATTACAAAATAAGATGACACAGGCAGCATTGGCAGGCAAATTGGGCATCACCGATAAGGCAGTTTCAAAATGGGAGAGGGACATTTCCATGCCGGATATCAGCCTCTTTCCCAAGCTGGCGGATACTCTGGGGGTCTCCATCGATGACCTGCTTAATACCTGCGGCAGTGAGGGAAGTCCCTCCAGACTGATGAAGATTTTTAAGATGTCCCATGACATCCGCACACCGTTAAATATCATATTGGGTTATACCAATCTTGCCATGGAACACTATGAGGATAAGGACCGCCTGCTTCGTTACCTGAATAATATCCGGGTATCCGGGGAGTACCTGAAAAGCGTATTCGAATATCTGATGGAGATTGCCCATCTTGACCAGGATGCCCTGTCCGACCGGGATCTCTCGAATGCAGTCAAACCTGGCGACAGAAAAAGACTTTGGGAGCAGCTTAAGACCATGCCGACAGAGCTGTCTACCTTGGCGGGGAGATATAATTTCACCGGGAAGAGAATACTTATTGTGGAAGATATGGCCTTAAACCGGGAAATTGCCTATGAGATATTAAAACAGACCGGAGCATGGACAGATTTTGCCGAGGATGGGCTGATTTGTCTTGAAAAGGTGAAGCAGGCAGACGGTGATTACTATGATCTGATCCTCATGGATATCCAGATGCCCAACATGGATGGCATGGAGGCCACCAGACAGATCAGGACACTTTCTGATAAAAAGAAAGCATCAATACCCATCATCGCCATGACAGCAAATGTGTTTGAGGAAGATAAAAGAGATGCCTTTGCGGCAGGAATGAACGGCTTTGCGGAAAAGCCTATCAGTATAGAAGAGTTGCTGGAAGTTATCCAGAAAAATCTGTAACGTTCTCCTCTTATGCGGCAGGGTTTTTGGGGGATTACGCTGCCGGATGAGTTTCGGGCGGAAGGATTCAGTCTGTTGACTGCATCCTTCCGCCCATTTTTATGCTTTGTAAAACCGGATAATCTATGATACCATTATCATAGAGTAGCAGAAAAAGGAGATAGCAAAATGAACCATAAGATAAAAACCATAGCCGTCCTGGGTGCCGGTGCCATCGGTGCCTATGTGATCTATGGACTGAAAGAACAATATAAAGAAAATTTGTGGATTATTGCAGAGGGTCAGAGAGCAGAGCGCCTTAAGAAAGACGGCCTGATTATCAATGACGAGACCTGTGAGCTTCAGGTAAAGACTCCTGAGGAGGCCCGGGGAGTGGACCTGTTAATTGTCAGTGTGAAATATGGTGCGCTCAGAGCGATATTGCCCATGGTGGGGCGGATTGCAGACCGGAATACCACGGTGATGAGCCTGCTCAACGG
>JAFUDC010000039.1 GCA_017459345.1 Eubacterium sp. | reverse complement strand
TCCCTGCCCTTAATATCCCGAACCAGAATACTTATCTGGCAGTCCCGGTCCACACCGTCAAATTGCTCCTGATACCAGAAGGCTCTCCCATAAGTTAACTGGCGGCCTCTTGCCATGAGGAGCTCCTCCTCCCTCTTTAACTCCAGAAGGCCGGACTGGTTCTCCTCCTAGGCATAGACAACGACGGAGACCGTGACCTGGCTCAGGAGGTCCCCCATGGCCCGGCTGACCTTGCCCAGGACAATCTCTTCTGACCTGTCCCCCCCATCCAGAGTTTCCAGATAAGGGAAGCCGCAGACCGGGCAGGAAGTGTACTCATCTTTATAGCTTTTATTACATAAAATACATGTTTTCATCACTACCATTCCAAATCTGCCAAAAGCTCCTGCTCCGCTTTCATCCGCTCATCCATCTCCTCAGTGTCACTCTCTCCGGGAGAATCTGCCGGCATGGCTGCAGGCATACCCACTCCGGGAAAGAATCCGTTCCCCCCCAGAACCAGATTAAGAGGCATAGCCTGAGAACCGGGGCCAGGGGCATCCCTGGATGGCTGGGCAGTGCGGACATCCCGCACATACTCCACAACCTCCTCAAACTGGTCGGTGGTATAGTGGAAGTCTCCCTCCTGGTATGCCTCAAAGGCCTTGTTATCATCGCCGTCAAAGCGGTCCACAGCTTCCGCCTTCAGCCTCAGAACCATAAGGCGGACAACTGTTTTAAGCTGGGCATAGTTGAGCCCTTCCGTTTTTGCGGCCAGCCAGTTAAAGGCAGGCTCCCCGTCCTTCCTGGGCATGGCGTTTTCCGGATCCTCAAAGAAGCGCTCTCTGGCCTTCCGGTTGGGCAGGGTCAGTCTTAAGAAGGTCATATCCCTGATCCAGGACTTCCTGGGCAGGAAATCCTCCTCCTCAATGATGACCACATTGACCGGACTGTCGGCAGGAATCTTTCTGATTAACCGGATGATCCTGTTCCACTGCCAGTCCCTGTCCAGGTCCTCAGCCAGGATCAGACAGGGGTTTTTTGCCGCCTTCGCAAAGACCTCCTCCAGAGTTCCTGCATCCTCAGCTTCATCAGGAAGCTCATAGCCGTAGATATGATAATAGTCATAGTCATGCTGGCAGAGAGACCCGGCCAGGGCCTGGGCCAGAGTATGTCTGCCGGTTCCGGCAGGTCCGTAAAGACAGAAGTGGTTGGCGGCAGGCACGTGCAGGAGATCATCCATTCCCTGATTGGGAAGGCAGCCTGTAAGAACAGACTTGATAAACTCCGGGCCCTTCACTTCAGAAAGAGTCAGCCCTGACGCCTCCCCCCTGAAGCTTTCCAGGTTCACTAATTCTGTCCTCATCAGCCTTCAAGCTCCTTCTGACCTAAGAATCTGGCTTCCCACTCATCAAGCTCCCGGATGATGGCATCCTTGGGCGAGGGGGTATAATCTGCCTGGGCAGCATCAAAGACTTTTTTGGTCAGATGGTAATCATGGTCCTTGAGGGCTTTGATGGCAGCCTGTTCCTCATGGTACTCATTGAGCAGGTCCTTGAGAATCATTTCTTTTACAATCTCGTTTAACCGGTCAATATCCCTGTAGTTATAACCGGCACACCGCTCAGACATATAGGTAAATGTGATATCCTCACCCAGAGGAACAATCTCCTCAAAGGCCAGACGGAAGGCATGCTCCCTGGCAGCCTTATCCGGGAAAGGCACCCGGATCAGACGGACACGGTCCAGCATGGCGTTATCCACCTGGTTGGGATAGTTTGTTGCTCCGATAAAGATGATATTCTTATCGGAAGAATGAATCCGGTTATAGGCGGTGAGGAAGGCGGTGGTCATGGAAGAAGCCCAGACAGGCAGGTCCGGCAGGGACCGGTTCTTGCAGACACCATCAATCTCATCGATAAATACGATGCAGGGAGCATTCTTTTCTGCCTGCTCAAAGAGCTTGGCAATGATCTTCTCCGCATCGCCGACGTAGCGGCTTAAGATATCCGACCCGTCCAATGACAGGTAGGTGTAATTCTTTTCCATCAGTTCATGGGCAAATGCCTCAATGATATAGGTCTTACCACATCCGGGAGGCCCGATAAAGAAGTAGGAGTGGAGCTGGCTCATCTTAAGATAAGCCCTGATTCCGCCCCGGTGGGCATCCTCAATGCATTCCCGCAGGGTCTCCTGGAGGTCATTCATCCCTGCCACATCGGCAAAGGAATGGGAGGGCATGGGTTTAAACCAGCTGCTCACTGCAGGATCAAGCTCATCATCCCCCTCTGCTTTTCCCTTGCTGTCTTCATCTGTATCCGGACCGTCATAGAGGGTATCTGCACTGTCGGAAACCTTGGAGCCGGCACGATTGCGGCTCTGCAGTACTCTTAAGTAGGTCTCGGGAGACACTTCCTTTAATACTTCTTCCAGGCGCAGGGACAGGTCCTTGACCCGTCTCTGGTGGAACCTGCGCTCCTCCCCGTCAGAAAGCTGTGCCATCTCATACTGCAGCTTGGTTGCCTCCTGCAGGTAGCGGCCCTCATCCTTGGTGTGGCAGCCCTCACGCAGGTATTCTTCATCAGCCTTTGCCAGCCAGGCTCGGCACTGATTCTCTTTTCGCTGCATCATGCTGATATAATCACCTTTTTCCATGCTGACCTCCCATCCTTATATGTCCATATTCACCAGATCCTTCAGGAAGCTGCCTTCTCCGCCTTCTTCTTCGGCGAATGCTTCTCTGAACAGATCCATATTCGGCATCGGTTCCTTCTCCAGGATCATCTGGGATTCGCGGATGCAGTCCTCAAGGTCTGCTCCCTCGATATAGCGCTGGGCCACCTCTGACCACTGGGATCCCAGCCAGTGGTCTACGATACCCTGGGTCTGATCTGTAAACAGATCCTCCGGTCTTACCTTGTTCTCCCTCAAAGCCATCTTGGAAACCTGGTGGTTGAGTGAACTCCTGGTAAAATAACTCCTGCCGGTACCCAGGCTGTTTAAGGCCTTCAGGGAGGCGTTCAGGTCCTTCAGAGTCTTGTTCAGTTCTGTCTCTGTACTGATCTCATCCAGATCCCTGGAAGCCTGGCTTACGATGGTGTAAGCGCAGATGCAGGAACGGATCTTGGACTCAGCCACCTCTCTCTCATGGGGGGTCAGGTTATTCCTTAAGTTTCTTCTCTGAATAACCAGGATCTTATTATATTTCTCCTTCAGCTGGTCCAGCTGAACTCCGGTCTGAAGGATCTTCTCTTCCCTTGTGGGTCTGCCTTTGCCAATTGCATCTTTTATACTGGAAATAATACTCATACCTGCGATCCTCCTCTTAGTTCAACAGTCTCTTGTTCTCTGATTTGGCAGCCTCATGCTTCTGCTTTTCTTTCTGCTTCTGCTCCTCAAGCTTCTGCTTTCTTAAGAGCTCGCGGCCCTTTTCGTCCTCGATCTCCTGCTGCTTCTCTCTGTTTACCATGCTGTCGAATTTTTCTGTAACCTCAATGACCCATTCCTTGGCATCCTGCCCTGCATAGAGTCGGTCGATGGCCTTGTCCAGCTCATCAACGGAGACCTCCAGGCCCTTCATGATCTTCTGCTTGGCCAGCTCATCCTTCACGTAAGCTTCCGTGAGCCGGTGGATCTCAGCCATGGACTGCTCGTCGATGTTGTTCTCCCAGGACTTCAAGGTGACTGCCATGGCGCTGGTCATGGACTCGATGGTGACGATATCCCTGCTGCACTGGCCGATCTGTTTCTCGATCTGGTCTACCACACGTCTTCTCTCTATGGATTCGTTCATCTTGGCTGCCATGATCTGCTCCTGGCCGGACAGCTTGGTCCTCTCGTCCGCAGTCATGGTGTGCACTTTGTGCCAGATGGATGGGTGGGCATCAATCATATCCTGAAGCTCCTGTCTGGAAGCTTCGTACATTTTCTGTCTCTTGCCCTTCTCAATCTGCTTCTTCTCAATCTCGCCCCTAAGCTTGTCAATCTCATAGGATCCGGTACACAGCTGCAGGTAGCGGCTCATCATATCATTCCTGCGGCGGACCACCTCGGCCTCCACAGCGTTGGCCGGAACCTCCTTGTGACCATGCATGAGTCCATAGCCGAGACCGGCAAAGCAGCGAAGCATGGTTTCCTTGGTTCCGTTCTCATCCTTGGTCAGACGGAGAACATCCACGATGCCGTCCATGTACTGGTCTATGGCCGTCACATCAAAATGTACCGGAATCAACCTGTCTGTCCTTCGGATGGTCTCATCAAAGCAGCCGTTCAGGGTGGGGATATCCTCCGGCTGAATCTGGCTGCCGTAGGGAAGAAGCTTCAGCGTCTCGAGCTTGACACGAATCCCCTGAATCCGGGTGCGGTCTTCATCAACCTTGATTTTCTCCTGCCGGTCGATGGCTGCCTTAGTCTCATTTTTCTTACTGAATGGAATATTCATCTTAGCTGGTCTCCTCTCTCTTGTATCTTATTTCGGTTATATTTCTTATATTAAAAAAACTATCTGCAGAGCTTGATTCAGCTTAATACATTTACCGGGGGACTGATGATCTCATGATCTTCATCCTTCACGTGAAAATGTACAAATGCCTCCTGATCCAGGGACAGGCCAACCTGCACATTGCCGGCCCAGGTTCCCTCAAAGAAGATGGTTCCTGTCTTTTCCTGTACCCCTGTCTCATCCCCCGGGTCAGTCAGCTCTCTGATAAAGTAGGAAAGCATCAGGGGTTCCTCTCCGGAGCTTATGATTTCCTCCTTGTGCCAGTGAATCTGACCGTCCTCAAGCTGGCCGCAGCGGGCAAGTGGATGGGGCTGCCGGTCATTCGCAAAATGGTCCGGTCCCTCTCTCTTCCAGGTCCAGGTGAAAAAACCAACCTCATGGTCCTTCTGCCTTTCCCTCCGGTAGCGGACCACCGTCTGCTGGAAGGGCTTGTCCAGTTCCTTATTCTGTTCCAGCTGGACCAGAACGGCAAAACCGCAGACCGGGCATCTGCCGGAATCCATCTTCAGTTCTTCTCCGCATACATGGCAGTTCATAAGAGCACCTCTTCACTGCTTAAGAGTTCAATCACTTCCATAAGGTCCTGCCGGTAGCGCTGCAGGTCGCTGCCGATATCGGAAAGATTCTGCCTGAGAACCTGTGCGATATGGTCCCTGCCGGAGTAGTCTCCAAACCGGTCCAGAGTCCACAGGCTTCCCCAGTCTTTCTCCAGTTTTTCTCTCAGCTTTATGATCTTCTCATATCTCTGTGTCAGAAGCTGGACCTCCTTCATATACTGGTCTGCATCAAGACTTTTAAGCCATCCTTCTTCCACAGAGACCTTGTTGGTATACTCGTCAAGATCCTGGGCCAGCTTGCGCTGCTGGTTGTTCAGCTCGATTTCTCTGACCCTCAGAAGCTCAATCTTTTTGGCATAGCTGTCATTATCCCGGCTGATCCGGTAATTGACATCCTGCTGCCT
>JAFUDC010000038.1 GCA_017459345.1 Eubacterium sp. | reverse complement strand
TATTATACTCATTCCATCAGAGAAATACAAGTCGAATATCCCCAGGCACACCTTTTTACATCATCTTCATATGATAAGGTATACCCAATTAAGGAGATTCATCATGAATTCAGATAGATACAGCTCTGCCCGCAGTCAGGGGCAGACGACTGGCAAGATTGAATCCCCGTCCCTGGCTATGGCCTATGTGTTCTGGCAGGACTGGGAGAATCTTTACAAGCCGGAGGACGGCTATGTTCAGGGAACTGTCTTTAAACAGCTCAACAAACCATTTACCGGAAGGAGATGGGGAAAATAATGCGAAACATGGAAAAGAAAAGTCTCTTATATTATATCAATGTGGTAAGCTTTGCGGCTCTGGAGGCCAACCTTTACCTGGATACCCATCCGGAGGATGAGGAGGCCCTGGAGTACTTTCACCACTACAGCGATGCCAGAGAGCAGGCGCTTAAAGAGTATGCCAAACGTTTTGGTCCCCTGAACACGGACCAGGTAAGAGATGGCGAAGATGTATGGAAATGGGCCACCCAGCCCTGGCCCTGGGAAGGAGGCGGATGCTAGAATGTTCAATTACGAAAAAAGACTGCAATATCCGGTAAATATCAAGCGGACCGATGCCAGGATGGCCAAGGCCATCATCAGCCAGTTCGGCGGACCTGACGGAGAGCTGGGAGCATCCCTTCGCTATCTGTCCCAGCGGTTCGCCATGCCCTATCGGGAGGTCATGGGAATCTTGACCGATATAGGTACCGAAGAGCTCAACCACATGGAGATGATCTGCACCATCGTCCATCAGCTGACCAGAAACCTGACTCCGGAGCAGATCAAAGAGCAGGGCTTTGCGGACTATTATGTAGACCACACCACCGGTCTCTACCCCATAGCTGCCAGCGGAGACCCCTTCACCGCAGCCACCTTCCAGTCACTGGGAGATCCCATCTCCGATCTTACCGAAGACTTAGCAGCAGATGGAGCGATGGCATAAGAACAGCCGGAAACCACAAAGGATTCCCGGCATACCCTGATCAGACCATATGTCCCTTCTCTTCAATTACCTTGATCACATCGTCTACATACTTCTCGCAGATCTCATCTGTCTCCGCTTCCACCATGACGCGGATCACCGGCTCGGTGCCGCTCTCGCGCACCAGGATGCGGCCTGTGTCGCCAAGAGCCTCGCCCACTTCAGCTACTGCCTTCTGGACATCCGGGTCATTCTGTGCGTCCGGTTTGCTCTTTACGCGGACGTTTTTGAGCACCTGGGGATAGAAGACTACCGGTGCGGCCAGCTCACTCATGGGCTTCTCCTTGGCCAGCATGACCTCCATCAGCTTAAGGCTAGTCAGGATACCATCTCCGGTGGTCTCGTACTTGAGGAAGATGGTATGGCCGGACTGCTCGCCGCCGAGGCGGTTTCCGGTCTGGACCATGTTCTCATAGACATACTTATCGCCGACTTTTGTCTTCTCGTACTCGATACCCACTTTATCCAGAGCTTTGTAAAGGCCGAAGTTGCTCATGACCGTGGTCACAACCTTGTTATTAAGCAGCTTGCCCCGCTCCTTCATATAGAGACCGTATATGTAAAGGACATGGTCGCCTGTTACTACATTTCCTTTTTCGTCTACGCAGAGACAGCGGTCTGCATCTCCATCGTAGGCAAAGCCAATATCCAGTCCTTTTTCCACCACGAACTTCTGCAGGTGTTCGATATGGGTGGACCCGCAGTTTGTATTGATATTATAGCCATCCGGCTCCGCATTCATGACAAATGTCTTGGCTCCTAATGCATCAAAGACACTCTTGGCGATGGACCAGGAGGCCCCGTTGGCGCAGTCAAGACCCACCTTAACGCCCTTAAAGCTGTACTTGGACATGGAGATCAGGTGGCCGATATAGCGGTTCCTGCCTGCCACATAGTCCACAGTCCGGCCGATATCCTCCCGCTGGGCGATGGGGATCTCGATCTTACCGTCGATGTAGTCTTCCACCTTTAAGATGGTCTCCTCATCCATCTTCTCCCCGTTCTCGTTAAGCAGCTTGATGCCGTTGTCATAGAAGGGATTATGGGAGGCGGAGATCATGATACCGCAGTCAAAATCATCCACACGGGTGATATAAGCCACAGATGGCGTGGTGGTCACATGCATGATATAGGCATCTGCGCCGGTGGACATGAGGCCGGTGCAGAGGGCATACTCAAAGAGATAGGAGCTTCTTCTGGTATCCTTACCGATCACGATCTTTGCCTTCTTTCCCTGGTTGGCACCATAGTACCATCCAAGGAACTGGCCGATTTTGATGGCATGCTCCAGCTTCAGGTCTTTGCTGGCTTCCCCGCGGAAACCATCTGTTCCAAAATATTTGCCCATTTATTGTTCCTCCAATATATTTCAATTTGTTAATATCGTCTTTTTCAGCCCGCCCGGCTTATAGTCCGGGCCGTTCCTCAGCTTTTCTGAACCACCTGGCCATTATCCTTCCAGATGCTGTTCTCCGGTACCACTCCCCGCACGCAGGAGGTGGGATAGATATTGCTGTGGCGGCCGATCACTGTACCGGGATTGCAGACTGCATTGCAGCCGACTTCCACATAGTCTCCCAGCATGGCGCCGAACTTCTTGATGCCGGTCTCAATCTGGTCAGTTCCGTCCTTGACGATGACCAGCTTCTTATCGCTCTTCACATTGCTGGTGATGCTGCCGGCACCCATATGGCTGTAGTAACCCAGGATGGAATCGCCCACATAGTTATAGTGGGGAGTCTGAACATGGTCAAAGAGGATGACATTTTTCAGTTCCACAGAGTTTCCAACTACGCAGTCCGCACCCACCAGGGCAGAAGACCGGATAAATGCACCGTGACGAACCTCTGTGTTCGGCCCGATGATGCAGGGTGCGCCAAGATAGGCAGAGGGGAAGACCTTCGCTGTCTTGTGAACCCAGACATGCTCTTCCCTTTCCTCATAGTCATCCCCCAGGGTGGGACCCAGCTGCAGGATGAAATCCTTAATCCCCTTTAGGGCCTCCCAGGGATAGGTGAACTGGGCAAGGTAGTCCTTAGCCAGTGTATGGTCAAGATCATAGAGATCATTAATTGTGTACATGGTTACCTCCAAATATTCTTCATAACAAACCCGGACTAAATGTCCATCAGATAGGAAAAGATCCGGAAGGCCGTGTTCATGGCCCTGTGGCGGATGCGCTCATCCTCGATGCAGAAGATATCATCCTCGATGATCTCCGCCCCCTGGGCAGCGACATTATTCCGGTCCAGCTCCACCATGGTCTTATTCTCCGTGGTCAGATACCTGCTTACAATCTGGGGATCGATGCGCCCGTTATTGGCCACAACCACATCCACCTTGCGGCTGCCCAGGTGGTCATTGAGGACACGGAGATGGTCACTCACATTATAGCCATCGGTCTCGCCCGGCTGGGTAACCAGATTGGACACATACATGATGGGAGCCTTGGAAGCCTCTATCTCACGGACAATATCACTGACGATCAGATGGGGAAGGATGGAAGTATAGAGACTGCCGGGGCTGAATATGATCAGGTCGGCCTCCGCTATCCCCTTCTTCACCTTATTCCCCGCATGGATATCCCGGTCATAAGACAAAGTCGAAATATTATTGATATTCTGGCTGACGCTGACCTCCCCGTAGAACTCCTGACCATTCTCCTCGTTAATACCCACCAGCTCGGCACGCTCCTCGGTAAGGGGCAGGACCTCGCCCTTGATATTAAGAATCTGGCACATATAGCGGGTGGCCTCCGTCAGACTCCCCTTAAGATCGATGAGGGCGGTCATGAGGATGTTCCGGACCGGATGATTATCCAGGGAAGACCCTTCCCTGCTGAAACGGTAGCTGAGCAGGTCAATGAAATCATCATCCACATTTGCCATGGAAAGAAGAACCTTTCCCACATCCCCCACCGCCGGAATGTCGAACTCCTCCTTGAGGACGCCCGTAGAGCTGCCGTTATCGCTGACCGCAATGACGGTAGTCACATCCAGGGGAAACAGTTTCAGGCCGGAGAGCAGGCAGGAAAGACCTGTACCTCCGCCAAATACGATTACTTTTTTCATGGATCACAGTCTTTCTTCTTATTTCTATTACTGTTTTATTTACAATCAACTGATCAGAACATTTTTCACTTATAATCTGTTACAGTCTCTCTTTACTCTCAATATCCAGGAAATACTTATAGGTATCCACGGTCAGCTCTCCGCAGGCCTCCTCATCGCAGGCGATGATCGCACCATTATGTAACTGGAGGGCGCTGCAGGTCCACTTCTGGCTCACTCCGCCTTCCACGGTGGCAGCCAGGGCACGGGCCTTATTATGGCCGTTGATCAGGATCAGAACCTCCTTGGAATCGGTCACTGTGCCTACGCCGACAGAAAGAGCCTGGGCAGGAACAGCCTCCGGATCATTACCGAAGAAGCGGGAGTTTACAATCCTGGTATCCGTAGTCAGGTCTCTGACACCTGTGCGGGAAGCAAGGCTGGTGTAGGGCTCGTTGAAGGCAATATGGCCATCCACTCCGATACCGCCCATGAAGAGGTCAATGCCGCCGTAAGAGGCGATCTTCTCCTCGTAGCGGGCACACTCACCCTCCGGGTCATCAGTCATACCATTTAAGATATTGATATTCTCCGGCTTCATATCCACCAGATGATCAAAGAAATTGTCATGCATGAAGTACCAGTAGCTCTGGTCATGCTCACGGGGCAGGCCAAGATACTCATCCATATTAAATGTCACAACATTGGCAAAGGAAAGTTCTCCGGCCTTATTCTGGCGGACAAGCTCCTTGTAAACGCCGATGGGGGAGGAACCGGTAGGCAGACCCAGCACGAAAGGTCTGTCTTCCTTGTGAGCCTTGATCTTTGCAGCAATGTAATCCGCTGCCCACTTGCACATTTTATCGTAATTCTCCTGAATAACTACACGCATAATAAGTACTCCTTTATAAATTATTGTATATTGTTGACTAATGTTGTCGGATGCCCGATTCTGCTGCTATTTACCTGGCAGCAAGACAAAATCCGACTGCTGTCTATAGTATATTTTATAATATTAGTGATGAGAGAACCTCTGTTACGGCTTCAATTTACGCTTTTTGCTTTCTCTCTGACGACTCACACCCACGACCTGTTAAATATGGTCGCGGCGCCGTGGCAGCATCCGCCGAGTCTTTCGATAACTGCCAATCCTCGTCACCCATCTCGCGCCCGGTCATCATCTCCATCAACCCGCTCGCAAACAGCGGCTGCAGATGGACACTGACAATCAGTCGAGGGGCCTGGCGCTAACAATCTCTCCGATCCTCCTGCTCGGAAATGAGACAGTTTTAGTTTCTGATGAACATCTTTTTATGATTCCGCCAGATGTTCCATAGTGTATATTACTATAAACCAAAAGCTTTTTCAAGAAATTCAAGTTCTGAGTTTTAAAAAGGCACTACAAATCAGGCCGCAAATCAGACGAAAGCTTTTCTCTTTCCTTTTATTCATAGATAAGTTATAATTCATATTGAAACAAGCCAATCAATCTTGAAAGGAGAATTAGATGAAACTGATGAAATTAACATCTCTTGTCGGTGTGCTGACCCTGTCCGTCAGTTTGGCTCTGTCCGGATGCGGAGGAGGTTCCGGCACAGAAAATGAGACTACCACGGCAGATGCAGCCATCTCCGAAGAGAGCACCATGCCGGAGGATGTGACCACAGCGTCGGTGGAGACCGAGGAGACAGAAGGCCTCAACAACTTCATGGGAACAAACCAGGCCCAGGTAGACTGTTCCTTTAAACTGGAAGGCAAGTCATACACTCTTCCTTTTGCCTACAGCCAGCTGGAGGCCGATGGCTGGACCACAGATATTGACATGGACCAAGAACTCGACGCATACACCTATACCTTTATCCATATTCGTAAAGATGGGAAAGACGAGACGATTTCTGTCGATCTTTTCAACGGCACCGGCAACACACAGAAGCTGAAGGATTGCAAGGTTTCTGCGATTGAGTTTACCGAAAGGCTGACTCAAAGCTATAGCTTTGAGCTGGGCAACGGCATCAAGCCAGGCGATGACCAGGCCACTGTGACTGCAGCCATGGGCACACCGACCAATACCAGTGATAGTGACAGCTACTCATCAATTTACTATGGAGAAAGCCGGGACAGCGGACAGATTGGATTCGTCTGGTGGAAAGATGCTGAAACCGTGGCAAACGGAAATAATCAGCTCACTGTATCCTATTATCAGAGAGAAGGTTCTGCTACCTCCAATGAAGTGCCGGCCTACTTAAGTGAGTATAAGGCTCCATCTGCCATGGGTGGAGATTTCGATTCATCCACATTTACCCTTGATGGTACGGTATATCAGCTTCCCTGCCCTGTCACTGAGTTTACCAAAAACGGCTGGACCATAACAGACAGTGAGGATATCCCGGCCGGAAGAGAGTCTTATGGTGGTTACATGGAAAAGAATGGCGTAAAGCTTAGTGTCAATTTTTATAATTATGCAGACTACCAGACTACTGCAGAAAACTGCGCAGTATCAGAAATTGAAGCAAATGTCTATGGAGAAAATGATCCGGTCCCCAATCTGCAGATACCAAGGGGAATCAACTTCAACATGAAGCAGGCTGACCTCGAATCCGCACTGTCAGGATCATCAGTTCAGTTTAATAAGAGTGACGGAAACAGTTCTGTTTCCTATTCCTATAATGATTACGATATCGGAGCTGATGCATATTTCTATTATGATACACAGAGCGACAGACTTTGCTCGATCAAAATCGGCGGAGATCACTGGCCAGGAAAATAAAAGAACATAAGAAAGTATAATGATGAAGGGGGCGTTCACAGGAACGCCCCCTGATGCATTAAAGCCTAATATCCTATCTCGAAAACCAGAATCCTTTCCCTGGGATTATCCCCATCAAACAGGTCCCGGCACTCAATCTCATCTACAAACATCAGCTCATCCACCGTCATAAGCCAGGCAATGTAATCATCTGAAGGGTAATAGAAAAACAAGAGCATATCCCGTCCATCATAGCTTTCCCTAATCCGCGCCAGAACCTTTCTCATAATCTCGACTGAGAATGGATTGAAGAAATAGAAGCGGTCTGCAGCAGCCGGCACTTCATATTCCTCTGCCTTTGCATGGGCAAAATCTACCCGGTTCCTGCTTACGGCACTCTCCTGATTCCGTACCGCTGCCTTGTAAATCCGCTCATCATACTCCACACCGATACAGCGGCACCGGCACTGGTAAGATAAGAAAAAGCTGACCCGTCCTTTACCGCAGCCGTAGTCGATGACTGTGTTCGACTTGTCGATGTACCCGCTGTTTGCCAGACGTTCAAGGACAGAATACGACGTTGGTTCATAAGGGTAGCAATACTGGTCAGAATGGCTGTCATCGCGGCCTGTAGTCCTTATACGCAGAAGCTTATCCCATTCTAAGTCAGTCATAAATCCCTCTCCATCCTGATGCATCAAAGCCATAGAAGTTTTACTCTCTCAAGGAAATATGTCCTATCCGGAGTCTTGAGATAGAAAGAAATGTAGTTTCCTTTTGTTTCGCTAAATGTCCTGTACCCTTTGGCATTCGAGTACTTCTTTTTCATAACAGCTTTTACACTTGTAGATTTTTTCGCCTTACCATTGTTTTTCATCACATAACTCTTTTTGGGGCCATAATTTTTACTGCACCTGTAATAGATCCGGGAACCCGAAAGGACATAGCCTTTCATCTCCAGTGCCCCAGAACCCTTCGAACAGAGAACCTTACTCTTTCCCGTTTTAATATTAACCCTTCTCAAATCAATATCCGCACTCTGATTACAATAGTAATAGAGATAATTACCTTTTTTGGCCATGCAGGAGAACCAATAATCGCCATAATCGCCATTCAGAGGATTCTTCACTAACCTCTTCACTTTCCCATTTTTCAGATTCACTTTGTATATACCCATACTGCTGCCGTCCCCAGTGCAGTATACTGTGTTCCCTGATTTTATGACCTTATATGCCGTCATTTTTTTGGCAGCAGCATCCGTATTCATTGATACGAAACCTGCCATCAGAACAAAAGCAAACATTAATAATAACTTTTTCTTCATCGAAAGACCTCCTAGTATAATATCATGCAGAAACACCATTTCACACCCCCACCTCGTACATTATATGGTTTTTATGTGGGTTGGTCAATGACAATTCTCGCCAATGCTGAAGATACAAAAGCAGTAAAAACAAACTTCCCTACAAAGATTGACTTCTATCGGCTTTTAGACACATTAGCCCCACTCGGGCAGGAAATCTATGAAGATGAATTCGATGAAATGTTGGAAGAAGAATATGGAAAGATTGTGGGTGAGGACCCGGAGATGTGATGAATACTGGGTGGGGGAAGCTTTAAAAAGCTTCCCCGGGATATGAAATGTGAAAAGGACCTCTCTCCCTACTCAACCATAATTGAATCAATTGCGTTAATTATGACTACACTTTCATGGGGTCAGGCACTTCCTTTCCACAAAATACATACATCTCTTATAATTCATCTGGCCACCCCATATCCAGCTCATCTAATCTCGAAAGATCAGGCAGCGTACCAAACATATCGTTATCAACTGCAATCCGCACGGAGTCTGTATTTTTCTTTAGGATCTCGGAAGCAGATACTGCGGTCACCCTATATTCCCCATCAACTTCTTCCTTTTTGAGAAATGTATAGGAGTGTTTCGGCAGATTAAGATCCAGCATATCCATATTGTGGGTTGTGAAGATCAGCTGCTCATTATCCCTGATCCGTTCCATCATCAATCCGAAAATTGTTTTCTCAATTTCGCTGTGGATATAAGAAAAGTGTTCATCACAATAGTAAAAGATATCCTCTCCAGTCATCATTGACGCAAGAAAAACAGAGACATCAATCCCCTCGGCGGTCCCGCTTGATAGAATCTCCCTGTTCAGGAGCCTGCCGTCCTGAATTAAAATCTCAGCCCCACGTTTTTTTATCAGGTAGGTATCTTTGGCACCTTTAAGCTGCCGGACCTCCTTCAGTGTTGGATCCAGAGTCTGGAGGACAGCTTTCAATGTTTTTAACAGTACTTTTTTATTAACAGTACTCATCTGCATGGAAGATGCAATCTCTGGATAAGCAAAACGGAAATGAACTTCTCCAACATATTTTTTCAGGGCGTGCCTGTCTGATATGATATCAGCGGTATGGTCTTCAAGCTTATCTACACAGCGTTCATAAAAATCCATAGTCGCTATAGGAGATGAAGCATATTTTATATCTACAGTTTCTTCTGTTTTATTGATATAACCGGAAAGCCTGTGCAAAGTAAAACCTTCATTAACAAAATCTATCTGAAATGTTGCAGTTTCCTCCGTGGCCATATCAAGCAATACAGCTTCATTACCATTGTTGATATAACTGAATATCTTAAGCAATGCTCTCCCCAGACTTGTCTTCCCTGTGGCATTAGCCCCCATCAGTATATTTATCTTCTTATAGCGGAAACGTTCACGGCCAGAGAGATGCTCATCTCCAATGATTGATCTTACAAGTTTTTTTGGATATGTGAAGTTAATATTAAAAGCATCAAATCCATAGATACCATTTAATTTAAGATCTAATACAATCACTTTAGGTTCTCCTTTCATTTATTCTTTTTTTCAGAACTAATGATAATCGATGGAATATGTATTGTCAAGTCTCTATATGAAAAACTAAAAAACATTGATAAGATTTTCTTCACACCCCCCGAATCCACAAACTGCTCCAGCGCAATCGTGGCAGCTTCCTTAAGGTCAAACTCCACAATTACAACCCCTCTGGAAAAATCTTTGTCGTTGCGCTCTCTCCCTCCCCATGCTACCATCTATTCAGAAGCTGCAGCAACTATTGTTCCCCATTCACAAGCAGAGGAGCCCATATCCCACATGTCACATAAGAAAATGTATATCAGCGAACCGAATAAGTCCCCCTCCTTCCCCCTTCCTTCCCTGCCGGAGGACCAGTGGTGCGACTTCAGGCGGGACTACGAATCAGGCTCTACCTTAAAGGCCATCGCAGCCAAATATCTGTGTGATCCGCGCACCGTCCGCCGCTGCATCATGCTCAACAAATCGAGCTGCGAACTGGGAAGGCAGACAGCACCTACAAAGCTGGCTCCTTATCACTCCATGATAGACCGCCTTTACGTCAAATACATAAAGGAGAGCCAGGATACCAAAGCTAATATACCTGCTGTCACTCAACTACGACATCCGCCACGCCTATCAGGGAGACCGAGGAACAGAAATCATTGAAAATAATGCTGAAGTGGTAGGCCAGCTGGCAGAGAATATCTTCGAAATCCCTCCCGCCTCAAAAAAAGAATTCCAGAATATCCGGTATGATTACTCCAGTGGAAATCTCTACTTCTCCGTAGAAATCCTCTACCCCCTGGTATTCCATTATCTGATCTCACTGGAAAATATACTGGAAGACGAACCCCTGGAAAACTGGTTTGAAGACGAACGGGAGCATAAAGAGAGGTGGATGAACAAGTACAATTATCTTGACGCTGAATACGACCGGGCAAAGATCAGAGAATTCGTCATGCTTCTCTGGGCAAATGTACAATCTCTCCTAGGCAGAGAAGAAGCCATGGAGATCTATAATTACTTCTACGAAGTGGAAGTTTCTTATACCGGATCCCTCTACTGCGACGCCCTGATCCACTGCCAGCTGGCATCATTTCCCCAGCTGAACCAGGAGGAAAAGCTAAGTTTCCTTACCGCAGCTTTATATGAAATAATTGATAGTGAAGAGTTGTCGGAGAACCCAGAAGAATTTGTATACTGTATACAATTATACGAACAGGCAATGACCAATCTTGCCCCTTAATTTCCTGATTTTTTCCGACTAAATCACCTGAAATCGGTCAATACCATCCTCCTCTCCTGAAGGTCGGTTCGTACCCATCGTCCTCACCTTCACCTTCACAGAAGATGACTTCAAACCCGTTCTCCCTGCACCAGTCTTTGACCCGATAATCAAGTTCAAAATCTTCTACGACCGGTTGGTAATAATCATCACAGGTGCAATAGTCTTCAAACTCATAGTCAAGGTATTTTTTGAGCTTTCCTTCATAGTATTCCCGGATCATATCTGCTGTCGTAAACGGCTTCCGGTTGAGAAGGTCTGCAAGCTCCTTGTCCGGTTCGAATGATCCTGCTGTCTGCAGACAGATCCTGGCATCATAATGACAGGTTACACTGCCTGTGCCGACATCCCAGACAGAACAGCCTTTCCATGTGAAGTCATGTTCTCCTTTTATGAAGTGGGCCAGGCCTTCCTGATCTTTTTTCTCCCACTCTTCTATATTGACGCTTGAGTATACAGACAGGATTATCTCTGTGACCCTGCCCGAAAGCCTTTTATTAAAGCCACAGGTCCTTTGTATCATCCCGGACAGTTCCGCCGCATCCATACCTTCCCTGATGCATTCCGTCATGCCGTTCACCAGGAAGAGCAGGATCCCTCCGGATGTTTTATTATCTGCCAGACCTGATCCCATCAGTTCTTTGTATACCCGGTATGGTTCCTCTTTCAGATATCCAGGTCCTTCCCTGTCCGCGATCTCTTTTAACAGGCCTGCTGCCTTTTCCATTTGTCCTTCCGTCATGGCTCTTCCTCCGAACCGGTATCCAAAAAGGCAATGATCTCCTCATATGTCCGGCTGCTCCTGAGCATGGCTTTTACCAGCTCATCCCGCTTCAATGCCTCACGCTTATCCAGGAGGTCACTCAGGGTTGCCGTTGCCGCGTCATACTGTTTCTTTGCCTTGCTCACCTGCGCCTGTGCTTTCTCGATCTTACGCTCCAGTACATCCATTGATGTCATCCTTGCCATGGTCCCCTCCGATCTATACTATACCCCTGACTCCAATATCTTACTGATCTCCTCTGCCCTGTAACTGACAGTGTCTTCTGTCAGCCCAAAAGCTTTCAATATCGTCTTTTGTGTTGCCGTGACTGCATGGTCCAGACGGTATACACCATCCAGCTGGCGTGCCATCTCGATCTTTTCAAGTTCCCTGACAGCTGCCGGCACTGTCATGTAGTTCGGCTTCTTTGCCATTTCTTTCATGGCATCCCTCAGACAGTTATAGATCCGGTTCCTTATGATCAGGGCCACAAATTCAATGAATACCTTTGATGTGGCAGAATTGTCCGAACCGACCCTGATACAGTGGTTGCCCAGAAATGTCTTGTCAGACAGGAAAAGCTTCTCCGAAGCGTCCCTTCCCTTGTAGATCTCAAGGGCTTCTTTTGCGGTCATATCCTCAGAAGTAATAATGACAAAATATCCGCACAGCTTCAGCTCCAGCTCTATCACTGACATCTTTTCTTCAAAGAAGACAAACTTTCTGGCTGTCTGGCCGCGATCCCCGTCCTTCTTCTTGTCCTTTCCCTTATCTTTTCTTTTTGCATTCTCGTCATAATACAGTTCGAAGTAAGCCTCCATCCCGGGTCCGAACTCCCTGAACTTATTGATGTTCTTTGTAAGGAAAGCAGTCAGCTGGTTGATCTTCTTCTCAACGTCTGCCCTCTCACGGGCTTCACGCCCGATGCTGTGGTAAAGATGGATGTATCGCGGTTTCGTATCTGTAGCAAAAAGTGTTTTCTTTATCGTCTTCCCATACACCTGATACGCTGGGATATTGTGCTTCCTTTTGGTCTCAAATGTCCCTTTGTTCTCAAGGATCCACTGATGTACCAGGTCTGCCTTCCCCTTGAGCATCATGATGAAGCTATAATGGTTTTCTTCCAGATAGTAGATATTATCCTTGCTGAAATATCCCCGGTCAAGGACAAAGCCGATCTTCCTGTAACGGTATCCCTTTGCTCTGTCCACCGTACACTGGAACTGGGCAACATCATTGATGCTGCCCGGGTAGAGTTCATAGAAAAGCGGCTCCCGGTTTGCAGCATCATAGGCTATCGCATAATTAAATATACTGGTCTCCTCATGTTCTTTTGAATGGCCCGTCTCCACGATCCGCAGATCCCCTGCTTCGCAATGCTTTGATGTGGAATCGTAGGATATATAGATCCTCTCATTGCGGTTCCTCTCTGCATTCCATTCATTCTGGAAGCGGATGCTGGCCTCCTCATCCATGCCCTGCAGGAACTCACTCACCTTCGAATCGCTGTAGATCCGCATCCCCCCAGTGAAAAGAGGATGGCTGTAGGCATATGCCGGGTAATGCTGGGCACGGTTGCTCTCCTCGATAACCGAATAGGCAGCCAGATCCAGGAAAAGTCCTACATCTTTAGGAGGGAGATATTTCTCCAGGATCCCGTCCAGACCATAATCTCTCACGACCTTCCTGATCACGATCCAGGTACCGATCCTTAAGCAGCAGCTCCTGGCTGTCCTGTCTCTTTCTTCCGGCAATGCGACATCCGGAAAGAACTTTAAGAAGTTCTCGTTGGGCTGCATGGTCTTTTCGGCATCACCGCCGCTGACCAGCTTCCCTATGGTCTTCCTGCTTACAGTCGTATATCTCTTCTCCGGTATATAAACCCGGTCGGTCTCATACTCGACATACGTCGTCGAGCCCTTCTTCCTGTAGGTGATCTTCCCCTTCATATCAGGTACTCTGACCAGTGCGTCAAGATACATATGGCGCCCTCCATTTTTAGTCGGAATTACAACTACTTATAGTATATCACATGGAGGGCGCCAGGTCAAGTTAAATCGCTTGAAATGCGCTATTTTACTGAGTTTTTCGAAGATTGATGGGCTGAAATATTTGGAGGATTCATTTTAGTCGGAAATCCTCAGGAAAATAAGGT
>JAFUDC010000037.1 GCA_017459345.1 Eubacterium sp. | reverse complement strand
GTTTGTTCTTTTTGCTGATTATGAAAATGTTTACGGATCTTGGTATAGCTATCCCCATGTTGATTGTCTACCTGATCATGGCTCTGGGCATCATGGCAAGCCTTTATTCTTCTGTATTTATGAAGAAAACGGATGCCGCTTCTCTTGCTGCTATTGTCTTTATCTGTATCGTGGCTACCTGGCCGGACCTGGAGGCACCTCTCATGCAGACAGCAGACCGGATAATCGATACCATGATCGGTATTGTGGTCGCCGGGCTTGTCAATGCATTTGCTTTGCCAAGGAAGAAGCATGGGGAGTATCTCTTTTTTATCCGTCTTCAGGACCTGGTGCCGGACCGCTACTCTCACATTCCCCCTAATATTCTGGTGATGCTCAACCGCCTATATGCTGATGGGGCCAGAATCTGTCTGGTATCCAGGTGGGCGCCGGCCTTTCTTCTGTCCCAGATTGGTGTAATGGATGTCAAAACACCGGTTATCGTCATGGACGGAGCCGCCATCTACGATATAGCAGAAAAGCAGTACCTGAATCCTATCCCCATCTCTCCATCTGATGCCTACTATCTCTGCAATATCTGTCGGGGATTAAAGACAGGCTACTGCATCTATGCTGTAAGGGATAATTCAATGATGATCTACCGTGGGGGAAATATCAGCTGGGCTGAACAGCAGGAATATGAGCTCATGAAGCGGTCTCCCTATCGAAATTATCTGGAAGGAGACTTTGTCAAGGATGATCAGATCATGTTTATCCGCGTGATTGACATAAACAGAAAGATTGACCAATTGGAACAGCAATTTACTAAACTCTTAGCTCCGGGTCGTTTCCGGATGGTTCGAAGAGCCCAGCCCAAGATGGAGGGATACAGCGGCCTGTATTTCTATCATCCTAAAGCTGCGGTGGAAAATCAGAAGAGGGCTCTTTTGAAGAAACTGAATGAAGCGGAAAAACAGAAACTACTTCCGGTGGATGTGCTGTTAAAAAGAGATTACCGGTCAGACAATGATGCCATTCATCTTCTGAACAGAACCAGAAATATCTTTGAGCCGGTGATAAAGCCCTGGAACAGAGGAACATAATCCTGCTTTTAATCTGAGAGAGGAAAGAGTTGCTTATTTTACGTGGGTATAATGGATTTATATTGATATAGCAGAGAACAAAAAAAGTCTGATATGTATGATATAGCATTAATATACAGAAAAAGACTCAAAAGATAATGACATAAAGAAGGTGCTAAAAATGAATCAGAACAGCGATTTCGGAACAGGAAGTGTCTCGGGCAACATATTAAGGCTGGCTATTCCAATGACATTGGCCCAGCTGATCAACATATTATATAATGTGGTTGACCGGGTTTTTATCGGGCATATCCCCCATGCCTCCACAGAGGCCCTTACCGGGGTGGGACTGGCCCTCCCCATCATCACCATCATCACAGCCTTTGCCAACCTTTTCGGCATGGGCGGGGCCCCCCTCTTCTCCATGGCCCGCGGGGCAGGAAATGTAAAGAGGGCAAAAAAAATCATGGGCAATTCCTTTGCCATGCTCCTGCTCTCGGGTCTGACATTAAGTATCCTGATATTTATCTTTAAGCATACTCTCCTCTATCTCTTCGGTGCCAGCGATGTGACCTATCCCTATGCCGATGCCTACCTGTCTATCTACCTGTGCGGTACCATCTTCGTCATGACCAGTCTGGGAATGAATAACTTTATCAACGCACAGGGCTTCGGCGTTATGGGAATGCTCACCGTGTCCATCGGTGCCCTCCTAAACCTGATACTAGATCCTCTCTGTATCTGTGTTCTGGGTCTGGGGGTGAGAGGTGACGCCCTGGCAACCATCCATTCCCAGTTTGTATCGTCCCACTGGGT
>JAFUDC010000036.1 GCA_017459345.1 Eubacterium sp. | reverse complement strand
TGCCTTCCCTTCATTAAAATCAGAGAAGCAGCGATGATACCGGTAAGTACCACTGCTGCTCCTGCAAACAATATGATCTTTTTTCTCGTCATTATCTGATCCTCCATTTCCGATAAGGCTGACAGAACATCTTATTTATCAAAGAAGCTCTTTCCGAGATTGACTCCCATCTTCACCCGGCTCTTCCATTCCGGATGGAACCTGGTGATATCGCTGTTGCCCAGATGACCGTACCACATCTGCTTGTTCACGACGAACTCCACGACCGAGTGCCCGTTATCATGACCCCAACGTGTGCAGCCGTCATCGGACTGATTCTTCTCATCCCCCATGATGGCATGGATGACCTTTCCGTTATCCAAGACGAAGTCGATGTGATCCCCGACCTTGCCGAAGGTGGTGGTACATGCGATCACATACCTGCCGTCCACCACAGCAAAGCCATGCCTGTCGTAATGCTCACCGCTCCTTTTTCTCAGATAGTTCTGTCTGGTTGGCCAGTCATGGATGATGGACCAGCCCATATAGGTGTAAGTGTCACCAAGGCCTGCAGGAATCCGGATCTGCTTTCCACTTCCATAGGAGTCCTGATCCTTTAACCGTAAGACATGGTAGAGTGTGGAAGGATACTCCCCACTGCGCGAGTAACGAACATAGTGCCCGCTCTCTGCCTTATGATCAGAAGTCTGGTGCCTGCCGAAGTCGATCCAGGTCTTCTTACCGCCTCTCACGCCGGCATAGATATTGACATGGGCAGTCCAGAGACAGATATCGCCTGGCTTTAAGGCAAAGCCCTGGGCCTTTTTCTTCCCTCCGACATTGATGACGTCGTAATACTGACTGATCCTTTTTCTGACTGCGCTGTTGCAACGTAGGTTGCCTCCACCGTCAGAATAAAATGTCTGCTTCTTTTTCAGTGTGCCGAACTCCTGCATAGCAATGGAGACACCTGCTGCGCAGTTGGTCTTGGGTTGCTTTGCTCTCCTGGCATCCGCAAGGTTGTTGTAGGTTCCGTTATTGGAGTAGATCCAGTTGCCGTCACTGACTATGGTCTTTCCCAGAGTCTCTGCGGTCTTAAGGAAATCAGCAGCAGACCCGTAGGCATCTATCCCAAGGTCAGGATAGGCCGGAGTGCCGTATCCCATGATGCGGTCTGCATTAAGAGGATAGGATCTCCGTTTCACAAGACCTCCGCTGTTTCCTTCAATCGTGTGGAGAATCCCATTTTCGACAAACTCAACGATACCCACATGGTGGGAGATGGTCTCACTGCCATGCCGGAAATAAACAATGTCACCCGGCTGAGGTTCATAAGATCCTTTCGGCTGGTACTCATCACGGTGAATGAACCACTGCCTGCCGGTCTCACATGCCCCTGTCTTAGGCAGGGTCCCGTCTTCGATATAGCCGCATTCGTTGGCACACCAGGAAATGAAGGCATGGCACCAGCTGGCATTGCCAATTCCGCACCAGGTTCCATACTTATTGCTGCCATCTGGGTTTTCCCGATATCCGATCTCCCGGACTGCCACATCGACAAGGTCCTGTCCTCCGCCCATGTAGTAAGCTTCCATATCGTCCACTGCCCCGCCGATTCCGGTAAAGAGGGCAAGGGTAAATCCGATCAATGTGGCAAGGATGGCAATGGGAACGATCAGGACGGAAAGTGTGGTGACAATTCCGGATACAAACTGGGCTGCCACGTGAAGGACCGCACCAATTATAGTCCCGGCACTTATCACCCCGGCATTACCCACAGAGGATAGAGGACCATCAGCATCTCTGATCTGTCTTCCCTTCACCATCTGTTCCCCTGCAAGACGGACTGACAGATCTTTTTTAAACTGGTCTGCTGCTTTCTTTGCAGCGAGTGCCGCTACCGCAGCACCACCGGTCGTGGCCGTGGCTGCACCTTCTTCTGCAGTAAAGACCGCTTCCCCTGATTCTGCTGTCATCGCTGCATTACTGTTTTTTCCTGCCAAGGGTCCGGCTCCGGATGACAGTGGGGAGCTATCTCCTCGTGAAGGAGTCCCTGCGGCCTGCATCTGAGCGGAACCGGAGGTCCCGGCATTGGTCCTGCCGTCTGTTCCCATCCCTTCACTATTTCTCTTTGCTTCCTCCAGCTGGCGCTGTAACTTCTTATTCCTGTCCTTTCTGTCATCTGCAGGAGTTTCGAGCCTGACACCGGCCAGACGTCCGGCTGTCTCCGGGTCCACAGTCCGCCTTCCTGACAGACCGCCAGAACCTTCCGTTTTCAGGGCGATCCCTTTTGCTGCCGGACTTCTTCTGGATTCCTTTTCCGCCTGTCGGATGTACTGCCTTCGCTTTGCAGGGGACAGCCTCCTCCATGCTTTCTTCTGTTTCCTGGTCATGAAGCTGGCCGGATCGATGGTCCTGCCAGAGGACTCCTGTTCCCTTTCTTTTGCATGAAGGGGATCCACGTAGGCAGAAGTTTTTTTCACCACGTGCTTTGACGTGGCGAATCCACTCCGGACCCTGCGGAAAGTTGTAGTCCTGCTTTTTCTGATTCCCATCACTTATCCCTCCTCGAAAATGGCAAAATAAAAGGACCTCCAAAAGAGATCCTTTTCATGTCTATTAATTTTTTTCTTCTTACACTTTCAAAAGATCCAGCAGCGTATATTCGCCCTTCCGAATCTTTGATATCTCATGATATTTCTTGATTGCTGCCAAAAGCATATCAGAATCTGAGAAATATTCCTTCACGAACCTGTAAGATTTCACGCTTGTCATCTTTAAGTCTTCTTTACAAAAATCACTGGGTTTCTTTCCAGACTTCTTAAAATCCTTGTACTTATCTTCATTGAGAATAATCAACATCTCAATCTCTGGAGCGGTGATCACATTGATTACATCCACTTTGTGCTCGTAGGCTTTGCTTAGTTTAAAACTCTCACGTCGTGAATCAAGAATTCGAATTACTGAGACCTTGTCCAAAAAGCCTTTTCTTAAATATTTTTCTTCAAAGCGCTTGCCATTTCTACAGCGAATGACCTCTTCTTCCAACATTTCCTCTCTGGAAAAAATCAGAAGATCATGATCCAAAAGAATGTCCATGATGGCATTCTCAGCTGAACCCTCACATATGCAGGCCTTATATTTTGCTAATTCCATAGGCCCCCTCCTAGTGAAGCGCTGCAGCCATACTTTTCTTCAGCCGCATATACGCTTCATACATAGGAGTTGTTCCTTCCAGGAATCCACTCTGATATGCATCACTCTTCTTTATATCATTCCTTTTCAGAATTGTACTCAGGTTTTCAACTGTGATCCCATTCCTGTTTCTGATTATAAAAATGCTGTCATTTCTATCGTATTCGTCAAGCAATTCAGGATAGTGTGTTGAAAAAATCAAGGTGCCGCCATTGATATTCAACTTGCAATCCATAAAGAAGCGCATTAATGTCGTTACGATTTCTTTATTAAAATGATTCTCTATCTCATCAACTACAATGTAGCCTCCCTTTTGTAATACTTCCTGAGCCAGCGTAAAAGTGATCATGCCTTTTACAGTACCGGAAGAGAGATAATTATTCAGCTGGATCGGATTATTCATCACAATCTCTTCTTTACCTTTGAACTTCAATCGGATGACCGTTTTTTGGTCCTTCTGATCAAATTGCAGATTTTCAACTGTCGGATCTAAATAGGTAATGACCTCCTCCGGTATATTATCTGAGAAAGGAAGGACATTGATGTTTGTGAATTGCAGCAAATTCACCACCCTCATGTTTTCCTTCGTCTTCTTATTACGAGCGATCATGATACTGACATCATCTGACAGGAATTCCTCTTGTCCGCTTCTGAGCATCACAGGATCCTTGCCATTAAAATCAAGCAGAGATTTACGTGTTGTTACCTCATCAGCCTGCTTCGACCAGATTTTTTCAGATACGATTTTATATACAGTACCCTCCGCCTTTGTCTGCCTCGATTCTATCACCGTTTCAAGACGGCATATCTCCATACTTGACTCTGAGTAGAAGAAAATATTCAGCACTGCTTTCTCAGCGTTTCCTAAAATATCCCTGGCTTCAATGTGGTTGATTGGCTCATTATTAATTATCCCCAGTGACAAAAGGATGACCTTTAGCACAGATGTCTTTCCTGAAGCATTAATTCCTATAAAACCATTGGCCGGATTTAAATATATATTTGAAAACAATGGATAAAGGATGTCCTTCTGGTCCTCTGACACTCTCTGCTGTGCATAAAAGCATACATCAAGCTTTTCCTTAAAAAGCGGCAATCCTTCCGCTGTGATTCTCAGAAGTTTCATATCAACCACCCCCCAAAATAAAAACGGATTTTGCGTTAATAAATTCTTTCTTTAGATAGAATATCACCGGATCCGAAATTTATCAACATCTTTTCCGTTTTTAATTCTAAAAACCATGAGGTATCTCCCTCCTTCATCCCGCGGTTTCTTATTATATATTAGCAGCCTTTCTGTAAAAGAGTCCTGAAGGAGTTTCTGTTTTCAGAAGTAGACCGGCACTCACGAGTAAATCCGCTTTTTCCCTTACTTCTTCCTCCGTCACGTCTGTAAGGATATAACATACATCCTTGATACTTACTTTCTGGTAAGACGCCATCTTAAGGATGATCCGGCCGGCACGGTCCAGGGACTCCGCCTGACTGCCCGGAAGAAATCTCTCCGGTTCTCCCGTGGATGGGTGCTCCTCCTTTTCTTCTTTCTTTTCGGATCCGGGGACGGTCTCCGGATCCTTCTCCTTATCTTCTTCTTTCCCATCTGTTCCCCCTGTCTTTTCTACCCCTTCCATTATAGAATCGAAGCTCCCGGATCTACGATCTGTCCCGATATCTGCTTCGGTATCATCTGATATTTCCTCTGCATCTGCAGCAGGCTCAGGTATATGTTCCTCCGGTTTGACCTCTGATGCTATCTCTTTCTTCTCATGGAAGTTAGTGCTGATCATGTCATAGAGAGGGTTGTCCTTTGCTACCTTTGCGTCAAAAAGGACCACCTTTTTGCCCCAGACCATGACGCCCCGGCCCGGTTCATCAGAGCTTAGGGCGTCAAACTCTGTCTGGGACAGCTCCTGGATCTCTGCTAAAGCGTTGGCATCCACACCTCCCTGGTCGAGAAAGCATTTGTAGGAGCAGTTGGAAAAGAGTTCCTTAAGCTGCTCATTATGCATGGCTGCGGAAAGGTTCTGCATGGCCATGGTACAGATCCCTCCGAACTTACGGAAGGTGGCTACTGCCGTGTTAAGCTGTTCTGCTGAGGTACCCTTGCGGCTTAAGACCTGGGTCTCATCCACGATGAAATGGACGGCCCTTCTCTCCTTCTGGTTGTATTCCATACGAGAGGATGTATAGTGCATGATAGTCAGCATCACAGCCTCCCAGTTATCCTCCGGCACGTTTTTAAGGCCAAAGCCCACCAGGCGTTCATCGAATCGGACATTGGAAGGGTAGGCCAACATGTCGCATGCCCCTTCCGTATATTCCTCCATGCTGTTATAGACCGGGCGGATGATATTCTCGTCATACTCTGTCTGGGCTTCCTTAAGTTCCAGGCCGATCTCCTCCCGGAGCATCTTTAGGGTCGGCTGCTTTTTCAGCTTCTTCTGGGCAAAGACCTTATCAAACATCCTCCTGGTACAGCGTCCGACCACAGCAGCATGCTCCTGGGTAAAGAGGATATTGCTCATGATCGCTGCAATCAGGCTCTTGGCATACTTAGTCTGTGCGGCAATAAAACGTTCTTTTGTCCCGCTGTCACCATAGAAAACATCATCATAAACCTCGAATCCATTCAGATAGATTCCGCTCTTTGGTGTAAGATCAAAATATATGCCTCCATATTTTTCCACGATTTCTCTGAACTCCATCTGGGGATCCAGGATCAGGATGTCATCATTAGTCCCGATCAACGTCTGCAGGATCTCTGTCAGCTTGATCAGGACAGATTTTCCTGATCCTGTATGGCCGATGATGATCCCGTGGGGAGTCATCAAAAGCTTTCGGTTGCCCAGGATCAACCGCTAGGTTGCCCGGTTTAACCCGTAGACATACCCGCCGGTCTCAATGATATCCTGGGCATAAAAAGGCTGGAAGGCTGCTACAGAAGAGGAAAGGAAAAACCGCATGAAATCCACCTGCCTGCCTCCGATTGGAAGGGCAGTGTTTAATGCCTTTAACTGCTGCCAGTTGGCAGTCTCCATAATCACCCCTTCATTTTCACTGATTCTCTGGTACTTGCTGACCCTCTGGGCCAGGGTATCCTCATCCGGGGCAGTGATTACCATAAGCAGATTCATAAAAAAACCGGTCTCATCATTTTCCGAGACCTGATCCTGAAGACTTTCCACTTCATCCTTCTTCCTCTGCCGGCCATAGGATGGGCCAGTCCCGATGATATTTTTCCGTCTTTTGTATTCCTCCTCATCGCTGATAGCCTTCTCGACATTGATGCCGGCCGCCGCCAGGAAATCACTGATCTCATCCGGAGGCACAGGGGCAAAGTCCATGGTGATATAAGAAGGGAACTTCGTGCTGGAAAATGTCTGGATAAAGGTGTCCGGATTGATGGATCCCCGGTATTTCCATCCAAAGAGGACTGCCATGTAGACATCGTCGGCAACCATGAAGTTGCTGTAGGTACGGATGGTCTGGGGGAAGATGTCGTTCTTCCAGTCGTGCCCCGGCCCGAACAGGATGAATTCCTCATCCCGTTTCTTGCCCGGACATAGCAGCGAGTGGATGCAGGAAAGCCTCTCTTCCGCAGTGAGAGGCAGAATCCTTGCCTGCCAGGACGCAAACATAGCCTGGATGGTGGTATCAAGAGAATTGAACACTACCTTGGCATCCTGCAGGGAGGCTGCCCGGCAGGAAAGGGTCAGGTAACGGAGCGTGGTGACATTTGGGTTGGAATCCTCCAGCTTCTCCCTGGTCCACCGGTCGATCCCTTCTCCAATATCCGGGTACAAGGACCGGTTGGTCATGCACTGGGCACTGTCAAGGAATTCCTCGATAGACTGGTATTCATTGGCCACCGTAATCTTGAAATCCACGTTCATGGTCTTAAGCCAGGCCATGACCTGGAGTAAGAAGGATACCTTCTCCGCATCGTCCTTATTGATATAGTTGACCTCCTCAAAGACATAGCACCTGTCATAGAGGCAGTTCTTCTTTCCCGGCTCCAACTTCGCCATGCCGTTCTTGTACATGA
>JAFUDC010000035.1 GCA_017459345.1 Eubacterium sp. | reverse complement strand
GGGATGCCATGCTGATAAAATGATATAAGCAGATAAGAAAAACAGGGTGTTTTTTAGTTAGACTTAAGGAGGGTATATACATGAAAAAATATGGAATATTAATATTGACCATGACCTGTCTGGCTGTCCTGACAGCCTGCGGAGGATCCAAACAGACCTCCCAGTCATCGGCACCGGCAGCAGAGAGCCAGACCGGGGCAAATAATTCTATAACTGCAACCTTTACAACTGAAGGAACAACTTACGATTCTGAGCCGATTCCCGAGAGCACCCAATCCATCGAAGGAACTTTACCACCATCCATGAAGGTGCGGCCGATGTTTGGGCTCTATATGAATGAGAAAAACGCTGCTATCTTCGGCCTCAGAATGAAGAGGATGGAAGAAGAAGGCTTAAAAACAGATCTTGATCTGGAAAATACCGTCCTGAAGGCCGGGGAAGTTAAAAGGGATATCGTTCTGCATCACAAGGATGCTCAACTTGAGGTAGCTGCGGTGAATCCCTACGAGAATGAGGCGACTTTGGCTGACTGTATCGTCTGCAGTGTGTCCAGCCAGGATAAGTCAGGCGTCTTCTCCATGGACAGTGATTATCAATACTGCGGCCAGGCCAGCTACGATGACCTGACATACAGGGATGTCTACCAGAAGACGGAGAATAAACTGGTTTACAAAACCTGGGTCCTTACTCCGGTAGATATGGAGTTCAGCCTTGAGCCGGATTCCAAAGGAGACAAGATTCTTGATCCTTCCGGAGACTGTGAGCTTACTCTGGACTTTGAGAATGGCGTGTTGACCAGGTTTACCTATGTTCTTCCGGATATCTGTTACAGCGGCATGGAGGATAATCTGGATGAGGACTCACTGGACAGCATCGAGCAGAAAGATCTTGATATAGCAGTACAGACCAGAAATGATATCCTGGATGAGTTAAAGAAGGCATTCGAGGAAGCAGACCTGGATGTGGATATCAATGATGAGTCCGGTGAGATCGTCATGGGCAATGATATCCTCTTTGCCCTGGATTCCTATGAGCTTTCCGATGAAGGAAAGGACTATCTTGACCGCTTCATGGAGGCCTATGCCTCAGTAGTATTTGGAGAGAAATATTCAGATTCCATTAAGGAGGTCCGCTATGAGGGGCATACGGATTCCAGCGGGGAGGAAGACTACAACCTGAAGCTCTCCCAGAACCGGGCCGATGCCATCCTGTCATACTGTCTGGAAAGTGAAAAGAATAATATGACAGCCGACCAGAAGGCCAGCCTGAAGAAACTGGCAACCGCTGTCGGATACGCCAGCTCTGACCCGGTATATGATGAGAACGGGAAGGAAGATCCGGACAAGTCAAGAAGGGCTGCCATTAAGTTCTTTGTAAAAGTGGATTAAGTAAAAATATAGTAAATAAGTTGACTTTGAGGGGACGACATGATACCATAATAAGGAAATAAAGGAATTAACAGGAAATAATTATCATGTCTGTCTTTCAGAATCTCTTACAACTTCATAGTTTCAAGGAGACCGTCACCCTTCTTACCTGGATCTGTGTTCTGATCCGGATTGCCTGGATTGACATAAAGACTATGACTATACCGGATGGGTGGAATCTGCTATTGGGATTGATCGGCATAGTGTCAATCTGGACCATGTCTGGTGTCAATCTCACAGAACGATTGATCGGTATGGGAATCATCTCAATTCCCATGATTATGGTCGACCTTGCCCTGCCGGGAGGCTTCGGCGGCGGCGACATCAAGCTGATGGCCGCCGCCGGACTGCTTCTGGGCTGGAAGAGGAATCTCTATGCGGCTGTGATCGGGGTGATGACGGCAGGAGTCTATGCCATCTTCCTCCTGATCACAGGGAGAGCAGGGCGGAAGGATGCCTTTGCCTTCGGCCCCTTCTTAAGTGCCGGTCTGGCAGCGGCTCTTTTTATTCCTGCGAGTTGATCAGCCTGAGCAGCATCTCCCGGTACTTGTAGAATTCCGGAGAGAACTTGAGGTCGGTGGCCCCGTCCTCGATGATCTGCCGGGAGAAGTTCACCTGGATATCCTCGATGACTCTTCCGGGATGCTTGCTTAATACGATGATCCGGGAGGCCAGGAGAAGGGCCTCCTCCACATCATGGGTGATGAAGAAGATGGTCTTTCCGGTATCCCACCAGATCTGTCTGGTCAGATCCTGGACGCTTTCCCTGGTCAGGGCGTCCAGAGCGCCGAAGGGCTCATCCATCAGGAGGATCTCAGGATTATTGATCAGGGCTCTGGCGATGGAAACCCGCTGCTTCATACCACCGGATAATTCGTAGATTTTTTTGTCTGCGAATTCTGTTAATTTTACTTTATCGATATATTCCTCTACCAGAGGCTCATATTCTTCCTTTGGCAGGCCTCGCATTTTGGGTCCGAAGGCCACATTGGTGCGGACGGAGAACCATTCATACAGTGGCGGATGCTGGAATACGACACCACGATGCCAGTCTGTTCCTACGATTTCCTCACCGTCCAGCTTGACTGAGCCGGCAGTAGGATTGATGAAACCGGCCAGGATCTTTAGCAGGGTACTCTTACCGCAGCCGGAAGGACCAAGGACGCAGATGAATTCTCTGGGGTATATGTTAAAGGTGATGTTCTCAAGGGCTTTGATGGGCCCTGTCTTTCCGTGATAATCCAGATCCACGCCATCAATGGTGATCAGTTCTTCCCCTTCTATAACAGGTTCATGACCAACGTAATTGACATTATCTACCTGCACCAGTTCGCCGGCAGGCTCGTAAAGCTTCTCTTTCCAGGTATCAGACATAATATACCTCCTTGACAATTCTAAGCCGGACTTTACTCCGATGCTGCT
Organism: Eubacterium sp.; assembly: GCA_017459345.1. GTDB lineage: Bacteria > Bacillota > Clostridia > Lachnospirales > Lachnospiraceae > Anaerobutyricum. Next base: position 48,960 of record JAFUDC010000035.1, on the reverse strand, counting down.
TTTACATATTCAGAAGTTACCCTTTCCTTGAAGGTATTAAGGTCGGGTGCCGATTTGATGCTTTTTTGCTCTACCAGGAAGTCTGCTGTATTTTTCAATGTTTCAGCAAAATTTCCATCCAGGTATTCCAGCTGCTGGTCCTTGTTCAGATACTGGAACTGGGTAATCTGTTCTGCTGCATCAGCCTCATCGATCTCAAGAATTGAGGAAATCTCCTGTGCTGCTTTTGTGCTGTCATTGTTGATGACATCATTGGCTTTAAGCTGGAGCTCAACGAACCTGGTAATAAGCTCCGGATTAGCCTCGGCAAATTCTCTTCTTACTACATTGGTATCTGCGGTAACAATACCTTTGTCTGCCAGCTGTTCGGAATCCGTAATGGCAGTGCCGTTTTCAAGAAGGCTGCTGAGAACCGGATACCATACATATGCAGCGTCGATGTCTCCTCTGGTCCATGCAGCAAAGATATCATCCGGCTGAAGGTCCAGAAGCTCTACATCATTCTGGTCCACACCTTCCAGCTTCAGTGCATTTAAGAGACTGTAATGTGCGGTGGAAGCAAATGGTGTGGCAACCTTTTTGCCCTTCAGGTCTGCCAGACTGCTGATACCGGAACCGTCTCTTGCCACCAGTGTTTCTGCGGAACCGATGATATCACCGATCCAGAACACCTGAATATCCAGGTCGTTGGAGATGGCCAGAGCGGCAGGAGAAGTACCCTCCTGTCCGATATCAATACTTCCGGAAGCGATGGCAGAGTTGATATCCTTGCCGGAGTCAAACTTGATCAGCTTTACATCCACTCCCAGCTCATCCTCATACCATTTTTCATATTGAGCGATCAGGTCGCCGTTGACAAGATTTAAGGTGCCGATGGTGATGGAAGCTGCTGCTCCATCAGCCGATGTGCTTTCCTTTGCCCCGCCGCCGCAGGCAGCAAGGCTTGTGATGGTGATTAACGACAGGGCAATAGCTGCAATTTTTCTTCTTATTTTTTTCATGGTTCATGTCCTCCTTACAGGGTATTATTTTTTTCCTTTCCAATGTACTACAGTGCTTTCGATTAACCGGATCAGCCAATCCAGCAGAACGCCGGTGATTCCCATGATGATAACGCCCATAAAGACGATATCGCTTCGCAGATAATTACTGGCGTCCAGAACCAGCCAGCCCATACCGGCAGTGGCTGCAACCATCTCTGCCGCAACCAGTGTGGTATACTCAACACCAAGGGCGGTCCGAAGACCGGTGAATACGTCCGTCAGTGCTGCCGGGAAGATGACGTAAAAGAAGATCTGTTTGTTGTTTGCGCCCAGGGTTTTGGCTCCGTTGATATAATCTTCGTTGATGCGGATTACACCGGAAACGCAGTTGATAAATACCGGGGCAAAGCCGGCAAGGAAAAGCAGGGCCAGCTTGGATTCCTCGTCAATTCCCATCCACAGTACAAGGATGGTATAGTAGGCCAGGGGCGGAAGAGGGCGGTAGAATTCCACGATGGGTTCCAGGACTGCTCTGACCTTGGAATTGTATCCGCTCAGAAGACCCAGAGGAACTGCGGTGACCACCACCAGCAGGTAGGCAATCACCAGCCGCTTCATACTGGTTAAAAGATGCTGGATTAATGTATGACCCTTGTAGCCATCTCTTGCCACATCCAGAAAGCTTTCCAGTACGCTTTTTGGTGATGGAATGATTGTCTCTGAAAATGCCCCGGTTGCCGTGAGGCCAAACCACAGGATAAAGACGGCAAGGATGGTGATCACGGTCAGAGTCCGTTCAATGCTCCATTTTTTACTCATATTATCTGCTCCTTTTCTTTTTTTGATTTTTTAGTACCATTTTTTTGAAATATCCCTGCGGAATTCCGAGTAGTTACAAGAAAATCATATAAGATCCTCCTTCTACAGAAAGTCCTGATCCACAATGGTCAGAACCTCATCCAGGATGGAAAATGCCTCCCGAAGTTCTTCTTTGGTGATGATCAGAGGGGGTGTGATGTTGATGTTGTTCTCCCGGCCGAAGGCTGCAAATCCTCTTTCCTTCAGCAACCCCTGAATTTTGGCCATGGTCTTGTTCTCATCGTATCCGTAGGGAACAAGGGGGATTCTCTTTTCTGTATCTTTCATCAGCTCCACTGCCCCAAACAGACCGATATATCTCACGTCACCCACACAGCGATGTCTTTTTTTGATATCCTCCAGTAATTCTCCGAAAAGAATTCCCACTTCATTTACATGCTCAAGAATATGTTCGTTCTTATAATAATTCACGGCGGCGATCCCGGCCGCACAGGCAAGAGAGTGGCCGCTGTAGGTAAGGCCGTAGAGGAAAACCTTATCTTCAAAATACTCTGCAATCTCCCTGCTCATGATGATGCCGCCCAGCTGGACATAACCGCAGGTCACTCCCTTGGCAAAGGAGATGATATCGGGTTTGATGCCCCAGTGTTCAAAGGAGAACATGGTTCCGGTCCTGCCGAAGCCTGCCATGACTTCGTCACAGATGAGAAGGATACCGTACTTGTCACATAGAGCCCGAAGCCCCTGCAGGTAACCGTCAGGGGGTATGATGACGCCATTCGCTCCGGTGATGGACTCCACCTCGATGGCAGCAATGTTGTCCGGTCCTTCGTACTGAACCTGCTGCTCCAGCAGATTCAGATAGTAGCGGGAAGCCTCCTGGTCATTGGCAAATGTAATATCTGACCGGTAGACATAGGGGTCCACAAACTTGATGAAGCCGGTAGCTGCCGGTGCTTCAAGAGCAAACCTTCTGGGATCTCCGGACAGGTTTCCGGAACCTAAGGTAGACCCATGGTAGCTGCGGTAGCGGGAGAAAATCTTGCTTCTTCCTGTGTAGGTTCTGGCAGCGTAGATAGCGGCCTCATTGGCATCGGACCCCCCGCAGGAAAAGAAGACCTTGCCCATGTTGTCAGGAGCCAGATCAATCAGGAGCTTAGCCAGCTCAGACCGGGGACCGGAAGCGTAGGCAGGTGCGATGTAGGGCAGAATATCCACCTGTTCCTTGATGGCCTTAATGATGTCCCGGTTGCCATAGCCCAGATTTACATTGGCCAGCTGGGAGGACATATCGAAGTAGCGCTTGCCGTTATAGTCCCAGAAATAGATGCCTTCGGCCTTCTCCACCGGGATTGCGTTCACTGTCCCGGTAAGCCAGGGATGCTGGTTGTAGCTGGAATCATAGTTAAGTACCTGTTCTCTTGATAATTGTGACATTGGTAAACTCCTCTCTATAGAACATATATTATCGATAAAACGTCAAAAGCTGTCAGGGATGGCTGCTTCATGGCAGTCAACTGCTGATATTATCATATGACAAAAGAATAATCGTCCGGCAGCCTGTACTGGGACGGGGTCACATGAAAAGTCTTTTTAAACTGCCTGGAAAAATAGGCAACATCCTTATAGTTCATTCTCCTGGCAATCTCGATCACTTTCATATCTGTGTTTTTCAAAAACCAGGCAGCCCTCATCAGCTTCACGTAGGAGATATAATCAACAAACCGGACATCTACCTGGGCGGGAAAGACCATACTCAGATAGGATTGGTTGATATGAAATGTCTCAGAGAGAGTCTTTTGCCTTAAATCATTCTCCGGATTATAAAGAATGTACAGTAGAATTTCACTGAGATTCGGACTATGGTCCGGCAGAAGCTGATGGTAGCAGCCAAGGAGGCCCAGAAATCGGTTCTTATAGACCATATAGTCCATAAGGGATTCGAAAAGATAATCTTCTTCATTGGCATACAGGTCCAGCCATTCATGCTGATCAAACAGCTTCTTTATGGCAGCATCTGTAACCTCTCCTATGATCCTTCTCTGGTATAGATAGTCCAGATAAGAATCTATATCATCATCCTGCGCCATAAACATGGAAAAAAGCCTGTCGCTTAATTCCACTGTGGAGATCTGTACATCTTCGTCCTCTGCCCGGATCCTGTCAAAAAAGGCAAGAATATGGTCTTCCCGGAAAGGGAGGGTAAAATGGTCCTCCACACCGGAAAAGGGGAGTATGCCGGCGGAAAGCATATCCTGGTCGTCGCTGCACAGGGCCGCATGCCGGCAGCCTTTGTGGGAAAGTATTTTTTTCAGAGGCCTGAAATTATCCTGGCTTACCAGTTTATCTTCAATGATCAGAAAATCAAAGGGTTTCTGATCCAGTAATCTCAGCAGGGAGGGAAGAGAGCTGCAGACGGCCTCAATCTCAAACTGGGTGATTTCTCCCCAGACATGAAGTGAAGTCAGTTTTGCCAGCAGTCTGCTGTTGTCCAGAATAAGACCTGTTCGATACATGGTTTTCCTCTTTTTCTATGTAGTAATAATAAATATTTAATCATAAACTTTGATAATAGTCTGACATATATTGTAAGTTGGGTCGTATAAACATATAAAACATATATGAATATATGATTTAATCGGGTGACATGTATTATATCACAGATTGATGATTTGTCCATGAGAATACCCATGAAAAAAATAAGATATTTTTCCCTGTTGACGGTTCTAAATAAGAAAAGAAATGCATAGGATGAACTATGGATCGATATATCAGTGATGAAAAATGTGCGGGCAAAGAAACTGTCCCATTTTACAGATATTATAAAACGATTTTGAGAATCGCCGTCTCTCTGGCCGGCGGTTTTCTTTTTGGCCTGTGCCTTTTTTCAGGCCTGTCCTTTCTTGCCGGGGTACAGGTTTATTATGAAACATCAGAAAGTATGAAACCGGTGATTAAGAGAGGTGACCTGCTGCTGGTAAAGAGATATAAGAATTATAAGCCGGGAGATATTATAGTTTTCCGGTCGGATAACCTTCCCGGAGAAAAAAACAGGTCCATATCCGGCCAGAGTGGACAGGCCATCAGTATTACCCACCGCATTGTGAAAAAAGTTCAGGACGGTTATCTCACCAAGGGGGATGCCAACGAGCAGGAAGACCCCTATGTCATCAAACAGGATGATATAAGGGGAAAAGTGGAGGGAAGGGTAGCTTGGTATGGCTTTTTTTGTCATCTGCTGCAGAAAAATGGCTGGATACTCCTTGTCTTTGCAGTGGTAATTATTTGTACATTATTTTGAACATAAGCAAATCCTCTTTACTTTGCGTAAAATAAATGATAAAATTATGTCGAAATTAACCACAATTAATGACCTTTAGGGTTCGATGAGAAGCTGGTACTCAGACCCTTTTCCTTCTGGTTTAAGAAGGATTCGGTTATGAAGTACTTTTTCTTAAGGACTCCGGAGGGATTACAACTCACATTATTAAGGAGGAATTATCATGCCTAGAGCAAAACAGTCCATGGATGGCAATACCGCAGCGGCTCATGTTGCTTATGCTTATACCGAAGTTGCGGCTATCTATCCCATCACTCCATCCAGTCCTATGGCTGACTCTGTTGACCAGTGGGCAGCAGCAGGCCAGGAGAACATTTTCGGCAATCAGGTTGTTGTAAGTGAGCTGCAGTCTGAGGCCGGCGCAGCAGGTGCCGTTCACGGTTCCCTTGCAACCGGTGCTCTTACCACCACATTTACCGCTTCCCAGGGTCTTCTTCTGATGATCCCCAACATGTACAAGATTGCTGCAGAGCAGCTTCCCTGTGTATTCGATGTGTCCGCGCGTACCGTTTCCACACATGCGCTGAACATCTTTGGTGACCATTCTGACGTTTATGCCTGTCGTCAGACCGGTTTTGCCATGCTCTGTGAGACCAATCCCCAGGAAGTTATGGACTTAAGCCCGGTTGCCCATCTGGCAGCTCTTGAGGGTAAGGTTCCCTTTATCAACTTCTTTGATGGTTTCCGTACCTCCCACGAGATTCAGAAGATCGAGAAGTGGGATTATGCAGATCTGAAAGAGATGTGCCCCATGGATAAGGTGGAAGAGTTCCGTGCACACGCCCTGAATCCCACCAAGCCTACCATGCGCGGCTCCCATGAGAATGATGACGTATTCTTCCAGCACAGAGAGGCCTGCAACTCTGTTTACGAGGCTCTTCCCGCTGTTGTTGAGAAGTACATGGGCAAGATCAATGAGAAGTTAGGCACAGACTACAGTCTCTTTAACTACTATGGCGCTCCGGATGCTGACCGTGTCATCATCGCCATGGGCTCCATCAATGACGTAATTGAGGAAGTTATTGATTATCTGACCGCCAAGGGCGAGAAGGTCGGCCTGGTTAAGGTTCGCCTCTATCGTCCATGGGTATCCGATGCCCTGGTTAAGGCTATCCCTGCTACCGCTAAGAAGATTGCTGTTCTTGACCGTACCAAAGAGCCTGGTTCCTTAGGTGAGCCCTTATTCATCGATGTGGCTGCTACCCTTCGTGAGGCAGGTCTTAATGACATCGTGCTTACCGGCGGACGTTACGGCTTAGGTTCCAAGGATACACCGCCTTCAAGCGTATTTGCCATCTATACAGAGCTTGAGAAGGATGCTCCCAAGCCAAGATTTACTATCGGTATCGTGGATGATGTGACAAACCTGTCCCTGCCGGAAGTAAAACCAGCTCCGATTACATCCGCACCCGGCACAGTTGAGTGCAAGTTCTGGGGTCTGGGCGGAGACGGTACTGTAGGTGCCAACAAGAACTCCACCAAGATTATCGGTGACCACACTGATAAGTTTATCCAGGCATACTTCCAGTATGACTCCAAGAAGACCGGCGGTATCACCATCTCCCACTTACGTTTTGGCGACAACCCCATCAGAAGTCCTTACTACATCAACCAGGCTGACTTCGTTGCCTGTCATAACCCATCTTATGTAGTCAAAGGTTATAAGATGGTTCAGGACGTTAAGCCGGGCGGAGTCTTCATGATCAACTGCCAGTGGTCCGATGAGGAATTAGACAAGCATATGCCTGCAGAAGCTAAGAAGTACATTGCAGACAACAATATTCAGTTATATACCATCAACGCCATCGACAAGGCCATCGAGATCGGTATGGGCAAGCGTACCAATACCATCCTCCAGTCCGCATTCTTTAAGCTGGCCAATGTTATGCCAATCGATGATGCTGTTGATTTCATGAAGGCAGCTGCCAAGAAGTCCTACAGCAAGAAGGGCGACGCTGTTGTAGAGATGAACTACAAGGCCATCGACGCCGGTGTAGACGCTACCCATAAGGTAGAGATTCCTGCATCCTGGTCTAATCCTGAGGCAGACGCTCCGGCAGCTGAGAAGACCGGACGCGCCGCAACAGTTAAGATGGTTAACGAGCTCCTCGACCCCATCGGCAAGATGGATGGATACTCCATTCCTGTATCCCTCTTTGCTGACAAGGCAGACGGTCAGTTCGAGACAGGCGCTTCCGCCTACGAGAAGCGTGGTACCGCTGTTACCGTTCCTACCTGGGATCCGGAGAAATGTATCCAGTGTAATCAGTGTGCATTTGTATGCTCACATGCTACCATCCGTCCATTTATCTTAACAGATGAAGAAGTGGCAGCAGCTCCTGCTAATATCAAGCTGGCTGACTCCAAGCACCTTGCAGGCAGCAAGTACACCATGTCTGTATCCCCGTTAGACTGTATGGGATGCGGCGAGTGTATCACGGTATGTCCCAAGGCAGCCATCGAGATGGTACCGCAGGAATCCCAGGCAGCAGAGCAGCCTGTATTCGATTATCTGGTAGCTAACGTTGGAAAGAAGCAGACCAAGTTTGCAGACAACACTGTAATCGGCTCCCAGTACAATCAGCCGCTCCTTGAGTTCTCCGGCTCCTGTGCAGGATGTGCAGAGACATCCTATGCCCGCCTGATTACTCAGCTTTTCGGAGAGCAGATGTACATTTCCAATGCAACAGGATGTTCCTCCATCTGGGGCGGTCCTGCAGCTACATCACCATACACAGTGAACAAAGACAGCTTACAGGGTCCGGCATGGTCCAACTCCCTCTTTGAGGATAACGCAGAGCACGGCTATGGTATGGAACTTGGTCAGAAGGTATTAAGAGATCATACCATCGCCAAGGTTGCCAAGATGGCAGAGTCCGACAAGGCATCTGATGAGTTCAAGGCAGCATTTGACAAGTTCATGGAGACCAAGGAAGACACCAAGGCCAACACACCTGCAGCCAATGCCCTGATCGCAGAGGTTGAGAAGGCAGCAGCAGCCGGCTGCCCGGACGCTCCGGAAGTTCTTGCCATGAAGCAGTACCTGCCCAAGAAGTCCGTATGGATCTTTGGTGGTGACGGATGGGCATACGATATCGGCTTCGGCGGATTAGACCACGTATTAGCATCCGGCGAGAATGTAAACGTCATGGTATTCGATACAGAGATGTACTCCAACACCGGCGGACAGGCTTCCAAGGCTTCCAACATCGGTGAGGTTTGCCAGTTCGCAGCAGCCGGTAAGGAAATCAAGAAGAAGAGTCTGGCAGAGATCGCTATGAGCTATGGCTATGTATACGTTGCCCAGATCGCTCTCGGTGCCAACCCGGCTCAGGCCGTTAAGTGCATCGCCGAGGCAGAGGCATATGACGGACCATCCCTGATCATCGGTTACGCTCCCTGCGAGCTTCACGGTATCGCCAAGGGCGGCATGAACCACTGCCAGGATGAGATGAAGAAAGCCGTTAAGGCCGGTTACTGGAACCTCTTCTCCTTCGATCCTGCCAAGAAGGCAGCAGGCAAGAATCCATTCACCCTGACCTCCAAGGCTCCGGACGGATCCTATCAGGACTTCCTCAACAACGAGGCCCGCTATACCCGTCTGATCAAGCCGTTCCCGGAGAGAGCAGAGAGACTCTTCGCAGAATCCGAGAAGGCAGCGAAAGAGAGATTCGAGCATCTTGAGAGATTGGTTGAGCTGTACAAGTAATTAAATAGAATCTTAAGAGACAGGGAAGGTTCCCTGTCTCTTTTTATGTGAAAACTCTCTAAAAATTAAGAAAATTTTTAGAGAGTTTTCCGAAAATCCAGAAGCGATGAGCGCCTTTATTGCAGGGAAACTTTTCGGATGATATAATAATTAATATCAATATTTGTTTTATGGCCGATTACAACGCACCGGTTAATCGGCCCTTTGCATGTAACCATTAACCATGCCGGAAGAGAGAAAGGAGTATCTATGAAGGACAAAAAGACAATCTTCAGGCCGTTTAGGATGCTCTTGCTATGTTTTATCATGCTGGTTTTCATTCCAGTTGGGGCAAGAGCCGAAGACTCCCTTCCCTGGAAGGGAGCCAAGACGATCTATCCGGTTTATCTGAACCAGGGAAAGATGGTTCAGCTGGACTGGCAGACCTACTATTACACATTTACCCCGGAGAAGGCAGGTAAGTATACCTTCTACCTGGAGGAAGGGGCAAGCTATGCCTATCTGAATGTATATGATGAAACTGGCGCGACCATTGATCCGGTGGGCTCTCCGGATTATTATGGCACTAGATATCCTGCCGGTTATACGGTAAATCTGGATGGAGATACCACATATTATATCAGTGCCAATGGCGAGTCTGCCTCGGCATCAAAGACCAATCTGTGCGTGACAGAGTATGCACAGCAGGAGATTAAGGTGTCTTCCATCACACCGGATAAGAATCCGGTCAGTGCCGGCGAATCTGTGACCCTGGATATTGCCCTGGATAAGACAAATATTTCCGGAGCCTATGCTAAGCTTAGGTCAGATGATGACGGGTATAGCTCAAACAGTGTGACCTATCCAAAGGCTTCCGACGGACATATCGAGCTGGAGATTTCCGGCCTTCAGGATGGCAGGACATATACAGTGTATGAGCTTATCCTCCTGGATGAGCATGGCATCCCTTATACTTTCAGTGATGATTCCCTGAATCTGAGCACAGTAAGCCTTACGGTTTCCGGCCTTCAGGATACTCTGGATGAGCTGGCAGCCCAGGGTGGTGGTGACCTGAAGCTGGATTACTATACATATATAGAGGAAGCCCTCACCGTGCCGGAAGCTGTCACACTGGAGTTAGCCGGCGGACTTAACCTGAGTGCCCCCCTGACGATAAAAGGAACGGTGAAGGTTACAGACGGTTCAGTATATGCCCGGGATGGTGCGTCCCTCAATAAGGAGGGGGCCGGAGTGTTTGCCATTTATCGTAATGATGTCTATATTTATAAGAACGATGAAGGCAATTATACTTTGAATCATGAGATGATCGATGCCGGATATGGCCTGACAGTGGAGTATATCGATGGCGAATCCTATCAGTGGCGCCATGGCAAGTGGAGAGAGCCCATCCAATCCGGCCAGGTTCCCGATGAGGACGAGATCACGGATATCGATGCGTCTTCTTTTAGTGAAAGCTTTAGCAGCCAGGAAGAATACCGGGATGAGGCCTGGTACCGGTTTACCGTGCCTTCCGACTGGAATAAGGCCAGAATCAGCCTGGCCGCTGAGTTAGACAGCGGGAGGAATGCTGAAATTGAAATTCGGAATGCGGACAATAACACTGTGCTTAAGAGTCTGTATGTCTATTCTGATTCCAGTGAATTATCTACCCTCCTTTCGCCGGGCAGCACTTACTATATCAGGCTTGATATGTATAACGGGCGGACATCCATCTCTTTCTCGGGAGAATGTTCAGACCAGTTCATGAGTGCTGAGGAGCTGGCAGACTACATCCACTTTGATAATGCCAGCCTGTCGGTGGAGGATGCGGAGAATCCTGCCTATAAGAAAGTAACCATATCTATTCCCGTGGCCCTGGAATTCCCAGAAGATGTCAGCCGGCTGGAATTAGGTTATACCGGAGATATTTATTATTATACTTTCAACGGAGAACGCAATGGGAACGTCCTTCTCTTTGAGCAGGAGATTGAGGCGATATCTGTACAAGAAGAAGAGCTCAGCTACCAGCTTAATCGTTTCGAATGCAGATATAATGATACCTGGTATTACATCCATCCGGGTACAGATTCCAACGATGGTTATCAGGAAATCTCTGTAGATATGCCGGAAACTTTAACCAGCTTCAAGCTGAGTCCTCTCTACCTGGAGCCGGCTGAACTGAGCCTGGGTATGGAGCCAGTTGCACTTACTCAGGGTTCCAAATCGGCCTTCCACTTCAAGGCAGAGGAGGAGGGCACCTACACCTTCTATCTGACCGGTGAAGGATATAATAGAGAATATCGGGTAAATGAGGATAGCAGAATCTCTTATTATACCGGATGGCAATATCCTCATTCCATTACGGAAACTCTTGAGGTGGATGAGGAAATCTACTTTATTGCGGAGCCCTATTACTCCGAACAAGAGTGTGCAATCGGTGTGACTGCGGATACCGGCCAGGTGGAGGTTGAGAGTATATCTCTTTCCGGAACGGACTCTGCTGTCACCAATGGAAGCAGCTTCAGGATTGATGTATCCACAACAGGTAATCCAAGACAGATCTGGGCCAACTTTGGATCCAGGGATTCCTCAAGATCATATGGATACATGGCCAATGCGGATACGACATGGGGTAATCCAGAAACTGGGACCTATTCCCTGGAGTCTCTTGAGGTTATCGATGAGTATGGAAGAAGCAGAACTTTCTATGATAAAGATCTTGACCAGATCGACTTTTCAACCATCACCATAAAGGCCATGTCCCTGTCTGACTGGCTGGCAGCCCAGAAGGCCGAGGGCAATACCGACCAGTCTCTGGAGTCTCTTAGCCTTGGTGATGGAACCCTGATCATACCGGAAGGCATGACCCTATCTGTGGATAATATGGATATATATAATTCCATGAAGGTTCAGGTATACGGTACTTTGAATGTAAAAGAATTACATATCGGAGACCGGGCCAAGATCAGCAGGGAAGACAGCGGTGCCATCTACGGGCTCAGAATTTCCACATCTGACAACTCTATCTATGATATTGAGCTACTCAAGGATATAATCCTGGGCAGCCAGAAGGGTGCCCGCATGAGGGGCTATCAGGATGGCCAGTCCAAAGCCTTGACCTGGGATGGGGCTGAGTGGAAGGAAGCAAGAGATGATGGTATGCCCAACCCCAATGAGATGAATGCTCTGGCTATTCCGGATAAGGATGGTATAGACTGGTCGGAGGTTGGCGAACCAATTTCTAACGAATGGGGATATAATGAGTACTGGTACAAGCGCACCATGGAAGAATCCGGCAGCTATGAGGTTGAGCTTTCTGACACTGATGAATCAGGAATGACTATTTATATCTATGCAGATGGCAGCTATCATGAGCTGGGATGGAGAGGTACAGGTCTCTACCTGGAGGCAGGGGAGATGATCTGTGTGAGAGTGTACACTGAAACTGAACTTCCTGCAAAGATCCGCCTGAAGAAGGCAGAGTCTGCCCTGTCTGCTGAAGACCTGGCAAGGGCTGTGGATATCGAAAAGGCAGACCTTACGGTAACGGATAACCAGAAACTACAGTGCAATGAAGTATCTGTCAGCATCCCTGTCACAGACCCTGATGATGCCAATATCACTAGGGGATGGCTGTATCTTGCTGATGAGGATGGAGAGGAGTCTTTCAGTATCTCATTGAACAGGGAAGATGATGTTCTCACCGGATCCCAAAAGATTTCTTATAGTCAGCAGACGGAAGATGCTGATTATCATATCTCCAGCCTGCAATTATATTCTGGTACAGATACATATGGAGATAATGACTGGGAGTCATACTATACCATCTACTATAATCAGTCTGGCGGAGAGAGCAGCGTCAAGTCCGGTTACATAACAAGTGCCTATGTTCAGGCTGAGAACCTGCCCACCTGCAGCTTGAAGTTCACCGGTCCGGTAGAGCTATTTACGGATAAGGATGTGGAGATACCTCTTCATACATCTGTCCGGATTAAGTTCACCCCCAAAGAGACCGGCAGCTATGTAATCTTCCAGGACAATGACCATGTGTGGAATGATGCGGATAGCGGTTGGGTTGATGAAGATGGAGAAGAATTCTGGAATCAGGAGTTTGCGGAAGGTGCCACCTATTACACCTGGCTGTATTACTATGATGAGGAGGATGAAACAGCACCGGAAACTGTATCTGTCCGAATGATGCTGGATAACGAGGTGCCTGAAGTGACCGCGGTTACCCTGCCAGACACTATATCCTACCAGCAGATCGTTCCCTTTGAGCTGACAGCTCAGAGTGAGAATGATGTGAAACAGGTATCCCTTGGGTTCAGGAATGCTGAGCCTTCATCCGATGAGTATGATGATGCTGAGGTATACATATCTGTCAATGACTTCAGTTACAAGGACGGGAAGATCAGCGGCAGCATGTATATCGACGAATACTGGGGAGTGGCAAGCGGAGACAAGCTCCAGCTTTCCTCTGTCTCAATCAGAGATAAATATGGTAAATATAACAATATTTACGGAGAAGAGCTGGAGGCCTTAGCAGGTTCTGTTACTAACTTCATAGATTGGAAGGAAGCCATCAGTAAGGGAGGCAGCCTGGCCTTCAACAGTCTATATATGAGCGATAATTCTCTGACTATTCCTTCTGCTGCCAATGTCACCTGCTATCGGTTAACCATTGAAGGAGCCAGCCAGCTGGCAATTGATGGAACACTCACTATAAAAGAATCATTCTACCTCAATAATCCTTCGGCAATTAGCAAAGGCACGGTCCTCATCGATGACTATGCCAATGTTCCCGGCAAGGAAGACCTGGATCATCTGGCAGGTACCTATACAGATGCCAGGGCATGGGTGGATGAGGAAGAAACCTACTACTACTGGAACGGGAAAGAATGGAAGGCAGAGGGCCAAGAAGATCCGGATGATGAGAGAATTGATATAAGCGAGATTGAATTTGCCCTTGAAAAAGACAGCTTTGCCTTTACCGGCGAGAAGATCTGCCCTGCAGTGACCAGTGTATCCGGACTCGTAGAAGGGGAAGATTACGACGTAAGCTATGATGATAACCTGGATCCCACCACTGAGGCAGTAGTGACCATCAGCGGTATCGGCAAGTACAAGGGCAGTCAGGAACTGTTCTTTACCATCGAGAAAGGTACCGGTACGCTGAATGTCAGCCTTAGCGGAGCGGACAAGGGGGCAGATGGATCCTACACGGCTGCCATGGGCGCAGAACCTAAGCTGGATGCCCGGATCAGTCACAATTACAATGCAGACCTTGTTAGTGGCACTTTTACCTATGAGAGCAGCAACAGCGCCATCGCTTCCGTGGATAAGAACGGCAAGGTTGCCCTGAAGAATAAGGGCACGGTGACCCTGACTGTCAACTGTACCTCAAAGCAGTTAGACACCCAGCCTGTGACCGTCACCCTGACTGTCATCAAGGGCAGTGCTTCCATCACTGTGGAAAAGACCAGCATCAGCGTATATACATCCTCTACGGGTACGGTTGATCTTGGAGCAAGCACAAACAGTGATGCAGCCCTCAGCTACCAGAGCAGCGATACTGAAGTTGCTGATGTTGATACTAAAGGAACGGTTACCCTGAAGAAGGCAGGTACTGCCCTCATCACCATCAGCGCCGGCGAAACAGACCTCTATGAGGCAGCGGAAGATGTGACCGTGGAAGTAACCGTGAAAGAAGGCAGGGCAACCATCAAGCTTAACCAGAAGACCGTGAACCTGGGAACAGAGGGTTCAGCCGATGCAGCATATGATGTCGTGAAGGAGGAGCTCTTCACCATATCCGAAGGGGCCAACCTGCACATTACCATTGGGGATGAGAGCGTTGTAACCTACGATGAGACCAGCCATGAGCTGAGAGGTCATGCTGCCGGTGAAACCACGTTGACTGCTTACGCGGAGAATGAAGAAAAAGGCATAGATTCTTCAGCTGAAGTGACCTTCACCGTTCGCGTATATGAGCCGATTGTTAAAGTTGAAGGAGGAGATACCTATATCAGCGTATCCTCTGCCCTCTCGGCAATCTTTGACACCGACAGATTCCCTGCAGCAGATGATCCTAAGACTCTGATCCTCCTTGCCGACACGCCGCAGTCCGAGATCCTTCATAAGGCCAGTGATCTAGCAGAAATCAAGGAAGGTCGCAGTGTGATCCTGAACCTGGCAGGCAAGAACTACAATGGAGCCCTCAGAATATATGGTACACTCCGACTGAGGAATGTGGAAGAATCAAAGGGCAGGCTCTTATCCAAAGTTAAAAGAGCTCTGGCTAAGGCGGCCAGCATTGAAGCTTTGATTGATGACGCAAACTTCCGACTGGCAGGAGGCACCGGAACCCTGGTGATTGAATCCACCGAGGAAATCAATGAGGAAACCATTCAGAAGAACTTAAGTGGTGACTCTGCCAAACTTGAAACCACTGGCACAGAGGGCGCCAGCACCATTACCTACTATGCCGCTGTGGAAGCAGCCGTAGAAGATGCTAACAAGATGGAAGGAACTGATCCGGCGACGGTTACCCTGACCAATGATTCCGTGATTAAGGAGAACATGGAGCTTGGCGAGAATGTTACCCTGGATCTTAACGGAAACCGGCTCTCCTCTGAAGCTCTTGATGCACAGATTAAGGGAAGCGGAACCATCGATGACTCTGCAGGCAGTCAGGACGGCCAGAAGACCCTGATTCCGGAAACTTTGGTTGCAGATACGGTAAAGGTTAATGAGGAGGCAATCGAGAAGGTTGCGATTCCTAAATTCAGCGCCGGTCAGGCTGAGTCTTATACCTATGATGGTAAGTCTCCGGCCGTTACCGTACTTGCAGACGGAGAGGCCATTCCTGAAGAAGGCTATGTCAGCAAAGATGGTTATACCTATATCGCTGAGACAGCCGGAGGGTATGCAACGGCAGGTACCCATACCTACAAGGCGACAATCTACCGCAAGAATGGTTCGGAAAAAACTCCTGTAGACGCTGTCTTACAGGATATCACGATTCAGCCCCTTGCGATTACTGTGGCTGATCTTAAAGCCACTGCAGCAAACAGATCATACCAGGCAGGAAATGTTTTTGCAGAGGTAGAGATTGCCGTTACAAATGAGACATTGGCAGCCTTGCTAGAGGCTGACGGACTTGCCCTCTCCGGTTTTGGAAGTTTTGAGAATGATATGGCTGGCAAGGATAAGACCGTCACCGTTTCTGGTATCAGGCTTGTGGACTCCAGGGGTCAGGTTACTGACGAAAGTAATCTTAAGATGAAGAATTACAGCCTGGGTGAAATCAATCTGACCGCAGCTGCAGCCATTAACAGGGCGGTGATTAATGAGGATACCGCTGTCAGTGACCTTAAAGTCGTATATGATGGCGAAGCACAGGGGATTGTTCCGGCGGCTATCGACGGGGCATCATCCAATGTGGTTTATTCTCTCGACGGTGAAACCGTTGACAAGCCGGTTGAGCCGGGTGAATATGCAGCAGAAGTGACATACACTGCAGACAGCAATCACATCTTCCCGGAAGATAAAGAAACTGTAACTGCCATGGCCAAGCTGACGATTGAAAAAACTGAGGAAATGGAAGCAGCAGATAAGGCAGCTCAGGATGTGATCGAGAAAGCAGCTCAGATTCCGGAGCTAGAGGCTTCGATCGTCGAAGATCAAACCTCCTTTGACAAAGCAGGAGATGCCATCAAAAATGCTCAGGATGCTCTGGACAAAATCACTGATGAGCAGATGACTCAGATGTCTAAAGCACAGCAGGCAAAATTTGCCGATGCCAGAAGCAATATTGCGAATGCCCAGACAACCTTCGCGGATATGACGGCTGCAAAGAGTGTCATTGATCAGATTAAGGACATCAATAATGATGAACTGACCGTGAATGATCAGGCTAAGCTTGCCGATATCCAAAATGCATATGAGAATCTTAACGCTGATCAGAAGAAATATGTCAGTGATACTATTCAGAAGAAGCTGGAGTCAGCTCAGGCAACAGTTACCCAGAAGGTTACGGCTGCAGAAGATGCAAAGAAGGCTGAAGAGGCAGAAGCTGCCAGAAAGGCCGCAGAAGCCGCAGAAGCTGCCAGGAAAGCTGCTGCCCAGGCAGAAGCCGCAAGACAGGCTGCAGAAGCAGAGAAAGCCAGACAGGCTGCCCAGGCCGCCGCTGCCTTGAACCCGACAACTGCACTTAGCGCATATGAAACTCCGGTTATCCTTGCACCAAAGAAGAGCAAGACCGTGACAGTTCTGGTAACCGCCAGGGATAATAGCAAGGTAAGTACTGACACTGCATCCGTGGTATCCTCCAAGACAAAGATTGCCAAGGTAAGTGGCCAGAAACTGGCTGCAGGCAAGCTCACCTTCAAAGTGAAGGGTCTGAAAGCCGGCAAGAGCGTGATCACTGTCAAGGTTGGTGCCCGGACGGTTAAGGTTAAAGTTACCGTTGCAAAGAAAGCAAACGCTGCCAAATCTGCCAAAGCATCCAAGAAGGCAATCACAGTAAAAGCCAATAAGACGGCAAGTATTGTCATCAAGGTTGATGCCAAGGATAAGAAGCAGCCCACGACGGATGCCATCACAGCCAAATCCGGCAAGGCAGCCGTAGCTTCAGTAACCAGCATCGCTACAGCCAAGGGCAAGGTAACTGTCAAGGTGAAGGGTCTGAAGAAAGGAAAATCAACCCTTACCATCAAGGCTGGCAAGAAGAAGGCAAAGGTTACTGTCAATGTAAAATAACCATAACCACATAAACCAAAAGCCAGCTAATCCTGGAATCCGGCAGGTCTTATACCTGCCGGCAGACCGGGCATTATAGTATGGTTAGCATGAAAAAACTGCCGCCGGAGCCATATCTGGCGGCAGTTTTTACTATGTCCCCCACAAAGATTAAGATTTTAAGTGTAATTTTTTAGAACTTGTGGTAATATCATATCTGAGAATTCTTCAACCCTGCCATCATATCATTTTAGAGAGCAGCTTCTGCGCTGAATGTGCGGAAATGTCCGGATGGCCTGAATATTTTTCGGAAAGGAACAGATTATGTGCGGAATAGTTGGATTTACCAGTAACGAGACCAATGCAGCTCCCATTCTGCTGGATGGACTTGCAAAGCTTGAATACAGAGGATATGATTCGGCAGGTATCGCTGTCCGGGACGGCGATCTTTCTCCTAAGCTGGTTAAGGCCAAGGGAAGATTAAAGCTGCTTTCGGAGAAGACGGATGGCGGGACTGCCATTCGTGGTACCACCGGGATCGGTCATACCCGTTGGGCAACCCACGGGGAGCCCAGTGAATTAAATGCCCATCCCCATACCACGGATGATGAGAATGTGATCGGCGTCCATAACGGGATCATTGAGAATTTTGTGGAGCTTAGGGATAAGCTTATCCGCAAGGGATATAAGTTTTACAGTCAGACTGATACAGAAGTAGCCATCAAGACCGTGGATTACTACTATAAGAAATATGGGGTAGGCCCTATCGATGCTCTGGCTAAGACCATGGTCCGGGTGAGGGGATCTTACGCTCTTGCAGTGATGTTTAAGGATTTCCCCGGAGAAATCTATGTTGCCCGCAAGGACAGCCCCATGATTATCGGTATCAAGGATGGGGAGACCTATGTGGCTTCAGATGTTCCTGCTATCTTAAAGTATACCCGTCAGGTTTACTACATCGGCAACCTGGAGATGGCCAGACTGACACCGGGGCATGTTGATTTCTACAACCTGGACGGAGATATCGTGGATAAGGACCTGGTGGAGATCGACTGGGATGCCGAAGCTGCCGAGAAGGGCGGATATGAGCACTTCATGATGAAGGAGATCCATGAGCAGCCAAGAGCCATCCAGGATACCATCGCATCTGTGGTGAGGGGAGAAGAGGAATCCGATCTGGACATTGACCTGTCCGCGATGGGGCTGACAGAGGAAGATATCCGGGGAGTCAGCGGCATCACCATCATCGGGTGCGGGTCTGCCTACCATGTGGGCATGGTTGCCCAGTATGTATTAGAAGACCTGGCCAGGATCCCGGTGCGGGTTGAGCTGGGTTCCGAGTACCGCTACCGGAAGCCCATCATAGACCCCGACGGGCTGGCGGTGGTTATCTCCCAGTCCGGTGAGACGGCAGATTCCCTTGCGGCACTCCGTGCCGCCAAAGAGGGAGGGATGAAGACTCTGGGCATCATCAATGTAATAGGGTCTTCCATAGCCAGAGAGGCGGATCATGTCCTCTATACCCTGGCCGGGCCGGAGATTGCCGTGGCCACCACCAAGGCCTACTCCACCCAGCTGGTGGCAGTATACCTGCTTGCCCTGGCTTTCGCACGTGTCAGGGAAACCATCACTCCAGACCGCTATCACGGCCTTTTAAAAGAGCTGAAGACCCTGCCGGGCAAGGTGGAGAAGATTTTCGAAGATAATGAGAGGCTGCAGTGGTTTGCCTCCAAGTTCTCCAGTGCAAAGGATGTCTTCTTCATCGGAAGAGGGATCGATTACGGTATTTGTATGGAAGGCAGCCTCAAGATGAAGGAGATCTCCTATGTTCACAGTGAGGCTTACGCAGCCGGAGAACTTAAGCATGGCACCATCAGCCTGATCGAGGATGGTACACTTGTAATCGGGGTGCTGACCCAGAATGATCTCTATGAGAAGACTGTCAGCAATATGGTGGAGGTTAAGAGCCGGGGCGCCTACCTGATGGGTCTGACCACCTACGGCCACTATGAGATAGAGGATACAGTCGATTTCAATGTATACATTCCCAAAACGGACGAACACTTTACCACAAGCCTTGCGGTGATCCCCCTTCAGCTTCTGGGTTATTATATCAGTGTTGCCAGAGGACTGGATGTGGATAAGCCCAGAAACCTGGCCAAGTCCGTGACAGTGGAATGATGATGGATTTATTATAATCAGAATATGGCACAAATTGGGGCTCCGGCTTAAAGCCGGAGCCCCACTCACTTCTTCTTGCATATGAAAAAGGGCGAAAAGCTTTCGTTTTTTGTTTGAAATCACGGTAGATTATTTATTTCGTTTGTAGTAGAATAGTATAGGTTATCTAGATTTTTAAGTAAAGGAAGGTCGGGTGGCGGATGTGCCGGTTATAGATTTTCATTCACATATTCTCCCCGGGATCGATGATGGCAGCAAGGATGTGGAGACTTCTTTGCGGATGCTTGACATGGCTGCTTCCCAGGGTGTGGATCTCATGATCGCCACGCCGCATTTTTATGCGTCCAGACACCGTGTCGAGGAATTTCTGCCCAGAAGGGAGGCTTCCTGGAACCGCCTAAAGGAGGGACTTGCCCATCATGAGGGGAAGGTTCCGGATATTCTGCTGGGCGCGGAGGTGGCCTTTTTCAGGGGAATCAGCCAGGCTGATAAGATTGGAGCCATGACTGTGGGCGACAGCGACATCATGCTGCTTGAGATGCATTTTGAACCCTGGACGGACCGTGATATAAAGGAGGTCCGGGATTTGGTTCTCGACAGACATTTTACTATCATCCTTGCTCATCTGGAACGATACATGGATATCGGGCAGAACCGCAGAAGGTATGCAGACCTGTTTGATCTTCCTCTTTACGTCCAGATCAATGCAGAGAGCATTTCCGGTGGCAAGCTTAGAGACTGGCGCCGGCGAAAAACATTGATCAACATGTTTAAGGATGGACAGGCTCACCTGCTGGGCAGTGACTGTCATGGTATACACCATCGCCTGCCCAATCTGATAGCCGGAAGGAATGCGCTTAAGGAGAAGCTGGGTGAAGCTTATCTTAAGAAGCTGGATGAGAGAGGCAGTAATTTACTGGGATTGAAGGGAGATACCCATGTCTAAGAAACTTACATATTTTTTCTGTGTGGTACTATTTATTCTTCTGGTAGTACTGTTTTTTTTCGAGCATTTGAATCCGGAATCGGGAACAGCCCTCATACAGGGTATCCTGGGCTGACTTATGCCCCGTGCTTCATGATACTAAGGAAGAAAACATGCTCCAGGTAAGGTGAAGTGCAATACATCTGCAGGGAGAGAAAGTAATGGCAAGTCGGAATCTGTCCACAACTGAAAAGAGAAGAATTGCCGCAAAAGTCGGAGTATCGGTGATGGCAGTTGCCCTTGTCACAATACTTCTTTTTCTGATGTTTCGTATTGCGGACCGGGCAGGAAGCGGCTCCCATGCTGAGGAAGCTTCCACAGAGGACCGGACAGGCATCCTCACAGTTGACGGGGTGGATTATAAGAAGAAGACAGATTTGATGACCTACCTTTTTCTGGGGATAGATGCCACCGAGGAGGGAGATGACTCCAGAGAGAATCTGGGGGGAGGCCAGTGTGATACGATTCAGCTTGTCGTCATTGATAACCGGGAGGGAACCTACAGCAGGCTCTCTCTTAACAGGGATACCATGACAGATGTCAAGTCCCTGGACCAGGACGGAAACCTGCTGGCGATAACAAAAATACAGCTGGCTCTTGCCTATGCCCAGGTGGACGATGATGATGTCATCAGCTGTGAGAATGCGGCAGACGCCGTATCCAACCTGCTCTATGGACAGGAGATTGATAAGTACTGCTCTGTCAGGATGGGGGCTATAGCCTCTCTTAATCAACTGGTAGGCGGTGCCACAGTTACCATAGAGGATGATTTCTCCCAGACGGATCCGTCTCTTATTATAGGAGAGACGGTACATCTGACCGATGACCAGGCTGTCCACTATATTCATGACCGCATGAATGTAGGAGACGGGACGAATGAAGCCAGAATGCGGCGGCAGGAGACCTATATTGATGCGGTAAAGCCTGTGCTTTTTGACCGCTGCAGGGCGGATAATAAGTATGCTCTGGAGATATATGATACTCTTGAGCCCTATATGGTAACAGATATGTCCAGGAATGACTTCATCAAGCTTGCAGCCAAGCTTGTTGCCCTGGATGAGAAAGAGGCTCCGGAAATCACAGGAACCAGCAAGGTGGGACGCTGGGATTTTATGGAGTTTACCGTGGATGAAGACAGTCTTGAGGATACTGTCCTTGAACTGTTTTATGATAAAGTAGAAGGAGATTGACATGAGTCTAGTGAATAAGAGTGCGACTGATAACGAAACAGCCCTGACTCTGGTGGATCTGCCCAGGGGGGCTGCCGCCGATAATGACGGGGAGATGGAGATTGATCTGTTAGACCTGCTCATGGAGCTGTTTGACAAGATCCATTACATTATCCTCTTCTTCCTGATTGGTGCAGTACTGGCCAATGCATTTGCCTTTTTCTGTATCGCCCCCACCTACGAGTCCACTGCAAAGATGTACATTGTTTCCACATCCAAGGACTCTGTGGTTGACCTGACCGACCTGAATATCGGTACGTCTCTGACGGCAGATTACGAGGAATTGATCTTAAGCTATCCGGTCATGGACCGGGTAATAAAGAAGATGAGTCTGGACATGGATGCTGATGATTTAAAGGAGATGATCAGCCTGAGGAACCCTGCTGATACCCGAATCCTTGAAATCAAGGCCACCAGCACTGACCCGGAAGAGGCCAAAAAGCTGGCGGATACCGTGGCTGAAGTGGCGGTATCCTATCTGCCGGAGACCATGAGCACCAACGCTCCTAATATTGCCCAGAAAGCCAAGCTGGCTGACCATAAGGCAGGACCCAGCTACAGCAAGTTTACCTTAATTGGCGCTTTTCTCGGGGCTCTGATTTACTGTGCCTGGGTGGTATTCCTCTATATGACGGACGACACAGTACATACTGCAGAGGATATGGAGAAGTACTTTGGAATAGTTCCTCTTACCTCCATTCCCAACAATGAGTTGTTCGTGGATTATGCCGAGGAACAAAAAGAGAAGGGCAGGAAGCGTTTTAGATTAGGAAGGCGGAAGTGATGAAAGAGATACAAATGACATTTTCTGATTTGCCCTACGAGGTTGAGGAAGCATTGAACCGCCTCAGGGTGAATATCAAGTTCTGCGGCAAGAACACCAGGAAGATTCTGGTAATCAGCAGTGTTCCCAACGAGGGAAAGAGCTTTACCTCCGCTAACCTCTGGAAGATGCTGGCGGAAGCAGGCTTCCCTTCTGTACTGGTGGATGTGGATCTTCGTAAATCTGTATTAAAGAACAGACACCTTTTTTCCGGAGCAGATGAGATTATCGGTCTGGATTATTACCTTTCCGGCCAGGCGGAGTACCAGGATGTGGTTTACAAGACCAACATTCCCAATGCTTATATCGTCCCATGCTCCAACCTGCTTGAGAATCCCTCCCCCCTGCTGGAGGATCCCCGCCTGGAGGAGCTGATGGACAAGCTTGCCGAGGACTATCGGTATGTGATCATTGATTCCCCGCCTTTGGACAGTGTATCCGATGGCGCTTTGGTAGCGTCACTCTGTGACGGGGCTATCCTGGTGGTAAGAAGCGGGGAGACCTCCCGGTCTCTGATCAAGAATTCCATGATGCAGCTGGAGAGGGTAAAGTGCCGGCTGCTGGGTGTGGTCTTAAACCGGGTAGACATGGAAAGAAGAGCCTACAAGAAGTACTATGGTAAAGGCTACGGCAAATACTATAAGTACGGTTACTATGGTTACGGCCGGTCTTCGGATAAGAAGTAGACGGCAGTAACCGGAATCATGACCTTACATTGAATAAGGCTCTGACGGTTTTATACTGAATAATGAGATAATTACTGATTTGGCCTCAGGTTAAGTCAGTGGTTATAAATTGACAGCCCATACGTGGCGATAGACTGTCATAAGCTAAAATCTATAAGGAGGTACGGTCCATTGAAATTAGCAAAAAAGGTTGTTACATTAGCTATGGCATTGACTCTTGCTGTTTCTTCTCTGGCAGTCAGCGCTGCACCCAGTGCTACAGCTACAGATCTTAGCAAGGCTACAGCTAAGGCTGCAAACCAGACTTATAATGGAAAGCAGCAGGCTGCTAAGTTAACAGTTACTGTTGATGGAAAGACACTGGTTCAGGATAAGGACTTCAAGGTTGTAAGCGGCGCTCAGGCTAAGTCTGCCGGCAAGTATACTGTTACAATCGAAGGTATCGGTTCCTATAAGGGTACTGCTACTGCTTCCTACACCATCAATAAAGCTAAAGTAACAAAGAAGATTAAGAGGACTTACAAGGCTAAGAAGGCTAAGACTGCTAAGAAGAAGAAAGTTCAGATCTCCTGCAAGAAGAGCTGGGCTAAGACTGCAGGCAAGCTTTCTGTCAAGGTTAAGAGCGGCAAGCTTTCCGCTAAGAAAGCTAAGAAGTTCTTCTCCAAGAGTGGAAAGGGCCTTGTTGTTAAGAAGGGTCTTGCTAAGGGTAAATATGTAGTTACTGTTAAGTATGAGACAAAGAACTACAAGATTACAAGAAAGATCACTGTAACTGTAAAATAATAAACAGATATAATCTTTTTATATATTTAACAGACTTATAAAGCGGGTTTTAAACCCGGGACAGACCGGTGCCCTGGCCACGCAGGGTGTCGGTCTTGTTTTATGTCCATCTTTTTAGCTCCCGATTCTGCCCTTGACAAATAATTCCTTTTGAAATAAAATGTAATACAAGTTTTCATTTTTGTCTAACAGCAGATTATCATAAGGAGGTACCATGAGAAGAAGAACTGCGTTCCTATTATTAGTATTTATTCTCTGTCTCGGTATATATGCCCGGCCTGTCAGTGCGGCAACCCCATCAATCAGCAGCAAGAAGGTATACATAAAAGCCGGTGGAAAGAAACAGCTGAAGATCAAGGGGGCATCAGGCAAGATCAGCTGGAAGAGCAGCAACAAAAAGGTTGCCTCCGTCAGCAATAAGGGTCTTGTGACGACAAAGAAATGCGGCTCTACCTATATTACCGCCACTTTTAAGTATAAAGCAGGTAAGAAAAAAAAGAAGAAAAAACTCTCCTGCAAGATGACGGTCTACTCCATGAATACCGAAACCATGACGATCAAGAAGGGTTCACAGGCATCTGTGAATCTCTATGGTACAAAACAGGAGAAATGGATAAGTTCGGACCCCCTGATTGCCACCATCAGTAAAAGCGGAAGGATTCAGGCAGTCCAGCCCGGCAGCTGCACCATTACAGGGAGCATTAATGGCATCAGCTACAAACGGAAGATTAAAGTGTCAGGCTTCCGGGAAGACCTCATCACTTTAACAGAGACAGGGGCTGCCGCCACACTTAACCTTGTGAATGAATCCGGTACAAAGGTTTACACATCTTCTAATGAGAATGTAGCTCGGATTGTGGGCAGTCAGGTTGTCCCTGTAGGCCCGGGGAGCTGTACGGTCACTGCTGCGGTCAACGGAGTATACTATACCTGCCCGGTTGTCGTTAAGAAGAAGAGTGCCACGATATTTATCGAGTATCTGGAGAATTACCATCAGTATATTATGGCACATGGTGATATGTTTATCAGAAATTTTACAGTAGGTCTAACCAGCTTTGAGAAGGCTCAGGCGAAAATCGATGCCGGAGAAACTGTCGGTATTACCTGTGTTGTACCATGCCGCTGGGCTCTCTATGCCATGGGTGTGAAGAGAAAGGACGGAAACGCTCTCCTCTCCTGCAATAACGGAACCTTTAAGGGCCAATATACAGGCGGAATGGTAGAAACATTTGACTATATCACAAGCGGCGAAGTTGTCGGACTGAGCGTAAAGACAGCAGTAGACAGGGGCCTGCTCCGGAAGGGGGATATTATCGGCTTTAAGGGTAAAACCCATACCTTTGTCTATAGCGGAAACGGATACATGGTTTACGAAGGCGGCAGTTCCTGCCTGAAAAATGGTCATTATCCGAATGGAATCACACAGAATTACGGTGTCGGCTCCTACCGGCTGAATGAATGCAAGATCAGCGAGATCATGCGCTGGAAAGAGTAAAGTCCTTTAAATGTTACAAAAATATTAATAAACCTTGACATGGCTTAACAATTGGGTTATAATACTCAAAGTTTATGAAATAATTAACGCATAAAACGGATAAAATCATAACAAGGAGATTGTTAGCCATGAATATTTTTATTCGAAGAAGCATGATTTTCATTGCTTTCTTCACTTTAATCGGACTTGCTGGATATAATAATACTGCATCAACCATACAGGTTTATGCTGAAAGCGCTGCAAAGAGCTCAGCAGTGACCAACAAAAAAGTTGAAGTTGACAGTACCGCTGCCCATCGTGAGCAGTTTCTCAATATATGTAAAGAGATTGGGATTAATCTCAATAAGAAGGGCTTCCGCTATGGATACTCATCCAGAGCCCGCTCTTACAGCTCTGCATTGAAGCATAGAAGAGTAGCAACGTGTGCCACCTATGTTTCCTGGTGTCTGCAGGAGTATGGTGTCCTTCCGAAAGGAAAGCTCTTCTACGGCAAGGGGAGAGGGCTTCCCAGCAAGACAAAGTGGGACAAGAAAAAGATTCAGGTTGTCAGAGTTTATAAGACAACCAAACATGCTAACCTTAAGCCGGGCGATGTCATCTGCTGGGCAACCGGAAAGGCTCATGTGTGCGTTTATGCCGGTAAGAATTCACAGGGAAAAAGGACCTGGTATGATGCAGGAAGACATCAGTCTACATACGGACATTGTGCCGGAAGCCGGTATAAGGTTGTGTCCGCCCGATATAACAAATATCTTGAGAACAGACTTGTGGGATATGTGATCCGCATTAAGTAATCGAATTATAATATCATAACAGAGCAGTAATATAAAAACAGACTCGCCGCTAACGTATTGTTAGAAGCGGGTCTGTTTTTGATTCCTGTGATAATCTGTTTTCCTGCGAAATCGACAAAACTTAGCCTGTCTGACGGCCTTTCGGCAAGGCTTGATTATTTCAGGAGAATAAGGTATACTGTAGCAGTAGTTTAGATTAGACATAAAGTTTTCGAAGCCAGAAGAAGATAACGGAGTTATCATGCTTAAATCAATCAGATTATTATTAAACAGGACCAATAATGTCAAAAGAAGCTCATATATCTGGAACTCTGTGAATGCCACCTTCTCCGCAGCGGAATCAGCACTCATTCTCATGGTGCTGAACCGGACCAACGGAACCTATGATGCCGGGATATTCAGCATTGCCTATGCCATCGGCTCTTTGATGCTTCATATTGGTCAGTTCGGTATCCGTAAGTTTCAGTCATCTGATGTTATGGAGAGGTACAGCTTTAATGAATATTACGGGATGCGGATCATTACCTGCATCGCCATGATGCTGGCCAGTCTTGGATACTGTATCTACGGGACCTTTACCAGGGGCTACAGCCCGGATAAGTTTATCGTGATCATGCTGATGTGTTTCGTCCGCTGCATCCAGGCTTTTTCTGACGTATTTCACGGGAGGATGCAGCAAAAAGGGCGCCTTGATGTGGCAACCAAGTGTTCCTTTGTCCGCTATGTCATGGAAGTGGTCTCATTTTCTGTCATGTTGATTATCACGCATAATCTGGTAATCTCTGCTCTGGCCTGCACCATCTCGTCCTTTGTTATTTTTTTATTTACATCATTGAATGCGGCAGCAGATTACTGTGAGCTGAAGCCGGGTCTCAGTTTGGACAGGTTTAAGAGGCTGTTTCTTGAAGGACTCCCTCTCTTCTTAAGCCTCTTTCTTAATATGTATTTAAGCAATGCGCCCAAATATGCCATAGATGCCTACCTGACAGAGGAGATTCAGGCCACCTACAACCTGATCTTTATGCCGGCCTATGTGGTGCAGCTGGTTGCCCTCTTCATCTTTAATCCGATTCTGACAACCTATGCTGAGCTGTGGGTTCGCAAGGAGATGACTACCTTGCGCAGATTGATACGAAGACAGATTCTGGTCATTATCGGACTGACCATCCTGGGACTGGCGGTAGCAGCCACGATTGGGATTCCGGTGCTTTCCCTGGTTTTCAATGCGGAGCTAAAGGCCTATAAGAGAGAACTTTGCATTGTGATGATCGGCGGCGGTATGCTGGCTTTCTCCGTCTTTTTCACTACGGTGATTACTATCATACGGCTTCATAACACACTGATCATCTCCTACGGAATTGCGGCCCTGGCTGCTTATATCTTTTCCGGAATATTTGTTAAAAACCAGGGGATTTTAGGTGCTGCCCTGCTCTATGCTGTAATTATGACAGTTTTGACAATCATACTGGGGATCATCCTGTTTGCTAAACTGCATACTCAAAGAGAAAAGGATACAGGTGTATAATGGGAACAGGAAAAAATGAAAAGAAGAGCGATTTACTGATGGCAATACTGATCAATGCAGCTATACTGCTGATATATTTAGTATTGTTTTCTCCTGCTTATGAAGTGAATGATGATTCTGCTCTTGCTAATCTGGTGAATGGGTCCATGGGGGTTTATGATCCCCATGTGATTTTTCAGAATTATATATTGGGGTTTATCTATGTTCATCTCTATCAGATTACGGCCTCCATTCCCTGGTATGCCTTGATGCAGTATTTCTTTATACTGATTTCCCTGATTGTACTGACCCTGTGTCTGATGAATCATCTGCAGTACAAAGGATACCTGGGACTGATCGTTTCCATATTGCTGGTATTTGGATATGATCTTTATGTCAGACCGCAATTCTCCAAAACAGCAGCTGTTCTGGTCGTTGCAGGCTTTACCCTCTTGTTTTATACGTTTTTTCAGGACAAGTTACGGAAGAGAAATCTGTTTCTGGGCTGCCTGCTGGTCCTTTTGGGGGCAATGTACCGGATGAGTGTGTTCAAATGTATCCTTATCATCTTTTCTGCTGCTGCTTTTTACTATATTCTGACTCTTACTGATTATGATAGCCAAAAACCCGGGAAACGTCTGATTATCAGTCTGCTGACAGGGGCTTTTTTGCTATTGGCCGTTTTTGGGGTGGATAAGTTTGACCAGCTGCAGTATCGATCGGAGAGCTGGAGTTATTACAGAGACTTCAATTCCCAGAGGGTTAAGCTGTCAGACTATGGATTTCCCCAGTATAAAGGTCATGAAAAAGAGTACGAGGAGATGGGCTTTGATCTAAGTGCCATCAAGCTGCTTCGGAGATGGACTTTCCAGGATTCGGAAAGGTATACTGCCCAGTCACTGCATAAAATAGTAGAACTAAAAAACAGTCTTTCCTCTGAAAAGAAGATTGACAAGGCTTATGTCCTTAAGTTTGTGCACAAATTCCTAAAGGGGCTGAAAAAACTGTCTGTCTTCTGGTGCTTTGCCATTGCGGCTGTTTTTTGCCTGATCTGGGGAAAGGCAAGCTTCAAAAAGTGGATAGCCCTCTTCTATGAGATGCTGGTGGTCCTTATCATATATGCATACACCTATTATCAGGGGCGGTTCATGAAGCGCAGGATTGACGTGGGTATCTGGCTTGCGGCTGTCTTTGTATTGCTTCTGATCTACAGTTGTGAGAGAAGGAGGATGGCAAAGACGGTTACTGTACTTCTGGCAGGAGTTCTCCTCGTGCTGACTCTGTATCAGCATGGGGGGCAGATGAGGATAAACGGTCAGAACCGGGCGAAAAGCCAGGAGGCCAATCGGAAGATAATAGAACAGATTCATGATGATCAGGATCACCTATATCTGAAGACCATCGGGACTGTTTCTTTTTATCATGCCTATGGGGTCTTCGATCCCATACCTGTGGGAATAGCGAATAATCAATATTCCTTAGGCGGCTGGGCTGCTCAGACAGAAACGGCAAGGAGCGTTCTGGATTCCTATCCGGTAAGCAATCCCATATGTTTCCGGGATATGATTGACAACGATCGGGTTCTCCTGATTGATAAGAATATCGATATCATGGTGGAATACCTCAGAAACTGGTATGCGAAAGATGCAAAGGCCGTAAAGGTAGACAAGATCGGTAAGTGGAACGTATACAGAATAGTTACAGAATAGACAAGAGATATTTCAGATTGATGAAAAGAGAGAGATTATGTTGATATCCGTATGTATTCCCTGCTATAATTCATCAAAGACACTTCCCACGGTGGTTCAGGGAATAAAAGAAGAATTTGCAAAAAGACCGGAGGACTATCAGATAGTTCTGGTCAATGACGGATCACCTAAGGATAATACCTTTGAGGTGATCAGGGAGCTCTGCGCAGCTGATCCCAGAATTACAGGAGTGAATCTTTCCAGAAATTACGGACAGGCTTCGGCAAAGCTTGCCGCCCTGCCCTATGCCAGGGGAGATGTGATCGTTTTTATGGATGATGATGGTCAGCATCCTGCCTATGGTATTTTTAAGCTGGTGGATAAGCTTCAGGAAGGCTATGACGTTGTTTATGCTGACTTTAAGAATAAAAAACATAGCTTTTTTAAGCGGACCACC
The DNA here is from genome assembly GCA_017459345.1 of Eubacterium sp. Classification (GTDB taxonomy): domain Bacteria; phylum Bacillota; class Clostridia; order Lachnospirales; family Lachnospiraceae; genus Anaerobutyricum. The sequence continues at coordinate 18,766 of JAFUDC010000035.1, read as the reverse complement.
TCCAATCTTCACAATGCCCTGGCGGAAAAGATGGGCAGCAAACCCAAAGGAGTTCGAAGGTCATCATTTACATGCTGGAGCAGGATGGTTGCAGAAGCCATGATGTCCTATCACAGCCCCTTTGTATCCATCGGATCCTACATGATGACAGTGGCATGGAAGTTTGCCAATGTTGAGATAGAACATAAGGAGCGAATGGTTGGTAAATCAGGATACACTTTCAGAAAACTGTTCGCCATGTGGCTGAACCTTTTTATCAGTTTTTCCATGCTTCCATTAAGATTGGCAACCTACCTGGGATTCCTGTTTTCGGGAGCAGGTTTTATCGGAATTATCTATCTTTTTCTGCGAAAGCTGATCAGGGGTTCAGGAGTGGCTGGTTATACAAGCACCATGATCACGGTCCTTTTTATTGGCGGTATCATGATGATTATGCTGGGGATCATGGGAGAGTATCTTGGCCGTATCTATATGACGATCAGTGACAAACCACAGTATAATGTCCGTGAGGTGATTCAGGGGAATGACGATAACGAAAAGATTTCTTGATGCCATTTGGGATTTTTCTGCCCGATATCCGGAAGAAAAGATCATGGAGCAGACAAAAGACTGCCTGGCTGATTATTTTGCCTGTACCTATATGGGAGTTCATGAACTTGGTGATAAAGAAAAGAAGTGGATCAGGCAGCAGGCTCTGCCACGGGGCAATGTTTCCCTGATTGGCCTGGGAGAAAAGTGCGGCATCCTGGAGGCAGCAATGCTTAACGCCATGAATGCCCATGCCCCTGAGCTGGATGACGGGCACCGCTTTGCCATGATTCACCTGGGAGCCCCTGTGATCAGCGCAGTATTAGCAGTCTGCCAGGACCGGGGCCTTGACGGGGTTTCCCTGCTCAGGGGTATCATTGTCAGCTATGAGGCAACAGTAAGGCTGGCCGCTTCCATGCAGCCCCGGCATAAGCTGAAAGGATATCATACCACAGCGACCTGTACCACGGTCGGTACAGCTTTGGGACTGGCAGCGGCTCTTGGACTGCCCCGCAATCAGTGGAATGCGGTGATCACTGCGGCGGCAACCGATGCGGCAGGCTTGCTGGAGGCTGGAGATAACGGCTCCGAATTAAAGCCATACAATGCTGGACGGGCTGCGGTGGCAGCTGTCAACGCCTTTCGGGTCGGCACTATGGGATTATGCGGACCTCCGGATATCCTGGGGGGGCCAAGAGGTTTCTTTAAGGCAATGGCCGGGGATGTGAACCAGGAGATCCTTCTTAAGGGCACTATGCCGGTATTGGCCATCGAGAATATATACAGAAAGCCTTATGCTTCATGCAGACATGCCCATGCCCCTATTGAAGCAGCCCTGCGTATCCGTGAGGCTCATCAGCTGGATCCGGAAGCCATCATCAGTGTAATCGTAGATACCTACGGGATGGCCGTGAAGGGACACGACCACCGGGATGTTACAGGTTCAGCTTCGGCAAAGATGAGTATTCCCTATGCGGTGGCAGCTGCCCTGCAAAAAGGCAGGGTCGATGCTCTGCAGTATGAGCAGGACTCCTGGAAGGACGAAGCCGTCCTGAGTTTAAGTCAGAAAGTCCAGGTAAGGGAGGATCCGGAATTATCAGCTCTGGTGCCTGGAAAACGGGCAGCTGTCGTGACAGTGGTGATGCCTGAAAACCGATACTCCTGTCGGGTTGATCATCCCCTTGGAGAGCCGGAGAACCCTATGGACAGATCCATGGTTGAGGAGAAATATCGCTCATTGATGGCGGTTGCCGGGGTTGACTCGGTTAGAGCTGAAGAAATTCTTTCATGTATTTATAATATAGAAGGCAGACTTGACCGATTGTGGGATATAGTCTAAGATATATAGTTACAAAACACAGGAATCCAAAGATGATTCCGCAAGATAACAGTGTTTTAAGATAAAGGAAAGAGACTGGGAATATGAAAAAAACAAGAGCTTTTTTGGAATCCCTGGGCCTTCCGGGTGGTGATGCCTATGATCTTTCACCCTCAGGAAAGACCTTTGCGGATGGCGGACAATACAGATTTGAAGTACCGGGGATACAGAGCCCTGGCGTGATGAGGGCTCTTCTTGAGGCTCTCGACGGTTATGGTGCTCCCATACACCGGGTCACACAGACAAAGGGAATATGGACCCTTCTGGATGATGAGATCAAAGAGATGGTCTCCCTGTCCCGTGAGTATCATGTGCAGCTGATACTGGCGATCGGGCCGCGAGCCACCACAGATACCAGCGCATCCGTTCACACGCCGGAAGGGCAGAGAATGGGTTACAGACTCCGGGGACAGGAGCAGATCGTGCGTGCTGTTGAAGAAGTCCGTCGAGCAGTTGATCTTGGGGCCAGAGGTTTTATGGTTTATGATGAAGGGTGCCTGTGGATACTGAATCAGATGCGCAAGGCAGGAGAGATTCCTTCAGACTGCCATTTTAAGGTCTCTGCCCACACCGGTCATGGCAATCCCTGTTCGGCAAAGCTTCTGGAAAGCATTGGCGCGGATTCCTTCAACCCGGTCAGAGATATTCAGCTGCAGATGCTGGGTGCCATTCGTCAGGCAATTGACATTCCGATTGATATTCATACAGAGAACCCGGCTTCTTCCGGAGGATTTATCAGGCATTATGAAGTACCTGACATGATTCGGGTTGCAGCACCGATTTATTTAAAAACAGGCGGCTCGGTGGCAAAGACCCATAGTTGGGATACTTCTGTGGATGATGCAAAGAAGAGAGCAAAGCAGATCGTACTGGTTAAAGGCATGATTGAAAGATACTATCCCGATTCAGTGATGTCTCCGGCCATATGGAAATAAAGCTGCTGAGCATGAATCCTGCCCACTCTTATGAATAGTTGAAAGATAAGGAAGACAGATATGAAAAATGAAAATAAACCCGTTGCCATCGTGCTTGGGGGTATCTATCCGCATGGAGCAGCCCTGGATAAGTTAAAAAAGAGAGGATATCACACTATCCTGATTGATTATTTTGATAATCCTCCGGCAGCTGTCCACGCAGACGAGCATCGCAAAGAGAGTGCCATGGATGAGGATATGGTCCTTCAGATTGCGAAAGAAACGAATGCCAAACTGGTGGTGTCCCCCTGTCTGGACCAGCAGCTGATGATTGCCATGAAGGTCTCGGAAAAGCTGGGATTGCCCCATCCCTTCGACAGTCAGACAGCGGTTAATGTTACCAACAAAAAATATATGAAGAAGATGATGCTTGATCACGGAATCCCCACTGCCAGACACTATCAGGTGGGCACAGATACCGATTTAAGCAATCTTGCCATAGATTATCCTCTTGTGGTAAAACCTGTCGATTGCTGCGGCTCTGCCGGTGTAACCAGGGTGGAAGTAGCGGCCAATCTGGAGGAAGCAGTAAGAGAGGCCTGTCAGTGGAGCTGGAGCAGCGAAGCCATTGTTGAAGAGTTTAAAACCGGCAGAGAGATTAATGTATATACCTATGTGAAGGATGGAAAGGCCAGACTGGTCACGACCCTGAACAGGGTGAGTTATGTCTCCGGCAAGGAGATACGATACTATGGAGGTATCAGCCCTGCCTCACTCAGTGATGCCGTCAGGAAACGAATCGAGGAGATTGCCACGAAGGTTGCCCAGGTTTTCGGCCTGAATACCACGCCTCTGTTTCTCCAGGTCATGGTGGGTAAAGGCGGGTCTGTGGATGTCATCGAGTTTTCTCCAAGACTGGGTGGGGGAACCTGTTACTATCTGATGGAACATAATGCCGGATTCGATATGCTGGAGGCTTCCATTGATTCCTATCTCCATCTGGACAATGATCAGGAGCCCCGCAAAGAGAAGAGCAGATTTCTGATCTACCAGCTTCAGGCTCATGAGTGCGTCTTTGATCATCTCGAGGGCGTAGATATCCTGAAAGAGAAGGGTCTGATTACCGAATGCTTTTACCAGAAGACAAAGGGGATGGCTGTCACAACAGAGAAGGTCAGCAGTTCCCGAGTTGCTGCTCTGCTGGTAGAAGGCTCCGGACCGGAGGAATGCTTTTTAAGACTCCAGGAAATCATGAAAGTGATTAAGGTTATAGACGATAAAGGAAAGGATGTCACGGACAGAAGCCTTGTGCTGGGGATAAAGGATATGGCTTCAGTGACTGATGAAGGTTAATGACATGAGACATCATAATTATCAGCCATCTTCCAAGTTTATTCATAAGCCGGTAGAATTTGATAAATATACAGAGACATCCCTGCTGAAGTACTGCCTGGGTGCGACCATGTATATGCCGGGCACCAAGGACTTCCTGGAAGCAATCTTAAGCAGGAAGTATCCGGGGCTTACCTCACTGGTACTATGCTTTGAAGATGCATGCCGGCTGGAAGATGTTCCCGCCGCCGAGGAGAATTCCCTCCACCTTCTGGAAAAACTGGGGAAGGCAATTGCCGATGGGGTTATCAGCAAAGAATATGTACCATTGATCATATTCCGTGTTCGTAACCTGGATCAGTTTAAGCATTTTGCTTCCAGACTGAAAAAAGAGCATGTTTCTCTGATCACTGCCTTTAATTTTCCCAAGTTTTCCATGGAGAACGGGGAGGCATACTTTGAGTATCTGCAGAAGCTGAATGATCAGTTTGGGGAGATCATCTACGGGATGCCTATCCTCGAAAGCCGGGCAATGGCTTATATTGAAACCCGCCAGGCTGAACTATCCGGTGTAAAGCAGATACTGGACCGCTACAAGCATCTGGTACTGAACATTCGGGTCGGCGGAACAGACTGGTCATCAGTGTTCGGCGTCCGGAGAGGAATCAACTATACTATTTATGATATCCTTCCCGTGGCTGACTGCCTGAAGGATGTACTGAACGTTTTCTCCAGGAATAATGATTACTGTGTTTCCGGACCGGTCTGGGAGTATTTCAGAGCAAATAAGCGCATGAAGTTTGACCATATGCCCCAGAGCATCAACGCGTCCATTTTCCGGCGTGAACCCATCATCAACGATGCGGTGGACGGACTGCTCAGGGAGTTGATCCAGGACAGGGCTAATGGCTTTGTCGGCAAAACAATCATCCATCCCACCCACATTCCCTATGTGAATGGGATGCTCTCTGTGACACAGGAAGTATTCAATGATGCTATCCAGATACTGAATGCAGATGGCGGCGTGGTAAAAAGTGAACAGTCGAACAAAATGAACGAGATTGGCCCCCATAAGATGTGGGCTCAGAAGATCTATATGAGATCCCTGGCCTACGGGGTCATCCGGGATGAGTCCTGTTATACACAGCTTTTTCTGTAGGGAAAAAGAGAGATGAAAAGAACAATTCTATTGACGAATCAATATCAGGGAACCCCCTTTAAGATTCTGGAGGAGGCGGTCGGTGACGACTTTTACTTGCTCATGCTTCCCCGGGTGGATAAAGAGGCCCTGCTTGAAGCAATCGGACAGGCAGACTATCTGCTTGTGAGCGGACGGCTCAAAGTGGATCGGGACCTGGTACTGGCTGCTAAGAAATTGAGGATGGTACAGAGAACCGGTGTGGGATTAGACAACATTGATCTTGATGCTTTGAAGAACTGCGGCATTCCCCTCTATGTCAATCGGGGAGTAAATGCCATCAGTGTGGCGGAGCATACCGTGATGCTGATGTTATCTGCTCTCAAAAAAAGCTATATGGTTAACAGGCAGATGAGGGACGGTATCTGGAAAAAGCAGGAAACAGGCCTGAAGACCCATGAGATTTTCGGGAGGACTATCGGCCTGATTGGTATGGGACATATCGGGAAACTGACCGCACAGAGACTGTCAGCTTTTGGTGTGAAGATTATCTACTATGACCGTATCCGCCTTTCCCCCGAAGAAGAAAGGAGTCTGGGAGTTTCCTATCTTGATCAGGAGGCTTTGCTGCGGCAGGCAGATATCCTTTCTCTCCACTGCGGTCTGAACAAAGATAATGAGTACCTGATCAACAGGAAGAGTATCGCACTCATGAAAGATGGGGCAGTTCTGGTCAATACTGCCCGCGGCCGTCTCGTGTGTGAGGATGATCTTGCCGATGCCCTGGCAAGCGGGAAGATATCAGCCTGTGGGATTGATACCTTTGAGGAGGAACCTCCGAAAAGTATATCCAGGCTGGCAGCTTTTGACCAGGCATTGCTCTCACCCCATATTGGAGGAGTATCCTATGAGGCCTTCTCGCGGATGATGGAAAAGGCAGTTTATAATATTAGCATGTATGATCAGGGCCGTCTGGAGGAAATCGAGGGAAACAGGATAATTGGATGATGAAAAAGAAGTTGGTATTCCCGATAAGCAGGGAGGAAACAGACCAGTTAAAAATCAGAGATCAGGTGCTGATTTCCGGCCGAATTTTCTGTGGAAGAGATGCGGTTTTGCCAAAGATTGCAGCCATGATCGAAGATGGAACAATTAAAGAAAGTCATTTGAATCTGGAAGGGGGGCTGATATTTCACACTGCAGTCAGCCAGGCTGGTGTGGGGCCTACTTCCAGTAATAAATATGAGATAGAAAGTACCATGGAGACTCTTTCCAAAGCAGGAATACGTATGCATCTGGGTAAAGGCGCTCTGAAGGCAGAGACGGTGGCAAAGCTTGAGGAACAGCATGCGGTATACGCTGTAATTCCACCGGTTACGGCTTTGCTGAACAGCCGGACAAAAGCGAAAAAGCTGACCGCCTTCCCGGAGCTGGGAATGGAAGCCTTCTATGAGCTTGAGGTAGAAGACTATCCGGCAGTCATTGCCATTGCAGGAGGGGAATCCATATATGATTAACATAAATAGTGATGAGATCAGGAAAAAGGTGGCCGAAACACTGGTCAATGCCAGCTCTGTCTTTTCCGAAGATAAGCTGGCAGCCTATGAGAAGGCATTGGAGGCAGAAACAGAGCCGCTTGCAGCCTGGGCGCTTGATACCATCCGGGATAATGCCCTGACAGCAAGGAAGGACCACAGTCCCCTGTGTGATGATACGGGGATTCCTCATCTGCTTCTGGAAATCGGGAGAAACAGAATCCTGACAGGAGAAGGGCTTTTGGCAATTCATGAAGGGGTTGCCAGCGGACTTGCCCTACTTCCCGGAAGACCCATGGCCATCCGTGGAGATGATGTGGAGCGGGTCAGCCAGTCAGCAGGACTCTATCCCGAATCCGAGACCGTGGTCCCTGCTCCTGTTCAGATCATCCACAGTGATGACGAAAACCGGTTGAGGCTCACCGTCCTGATGCAGGGCGGCGGTCCGGAGATACGGGCAAAGACCTACCGGATCTTTCACCGGCACAGCATGGATGTGGTAGTGGAGGAAATCCTCTCCTGGGCCAGGGAGAGCATCAGCCAGCTGGGCTGTACCCCATGTACAATTGCCGTTGGCATTGGCAGATCCCATTATGAGGCCTCCGCCATGATGCTTCAGGCCATGGCAGAGGGGAATTATGAAAAACAGTCCGCATATGAAAAAAGAATTACCGATGCATTAAACCAGACAAAGGTCGGTTCCATGGGGCTGGGAGGAAAAGTATCCGTGCTTGCCACCTTTATGAAGGTTGGCCCCCAGAGGGCAAGTGGAGTCAGAATCGTCTGCATGAGACCCTGCTGCTGTTTTGAACCCCGCGTGTCCAGGGCAGATTTTTAGCAGACTCCTGTCTTAGCCTGGCGGGTCGACTCAATCTTCATACATATTCGCCTTATTGCTTCGACAGAATCACAGGGAAGAGGAAGATTCAAGGCTTTCAGTCTGGCAACATCCATATAGGAGGAAACGATGGAATTATCCTCTTTGTCAGCCATATTAACATGGGTGGCAGGACAGAAGCGGCTGATTGAAAGAGCGGCTTCTTCATTGGTGATTCCGGAACCGCAGCCCACATTAATGGTCTGGTTATAAACCCGGGGGTTGTCAATACAGCGGCTGATTACCCTGCACACATCAGATACATGGACGAATTCCCTTCTTGCCGTGCTTCTGCCCAGGATTGTAATGTCCTCACCGGAGGCAGCCTTTTTAAAAAAGACAGGCATCATATAGCTTCCGGGCATATGGTCACCGATGATATGGGCAAGCCGGAGATTGGTGTAGGAAGTGGCCGAATGGCTGCAGCGGATCCTGATGATGTGTTCTGAAGTCAGCTTTGACATCCCATACAGAGTTTCCGGTCTTTCTGAGATATCTTCAGACCATGGGAGGAGAGATGCCCCTGAATAGACAGAGATGGAGGAGGCATAAATGACCTGCTTTACTCCGGCTGTGCAGGCGGCATCAATGATATGCCGGGTCATGGAAATGTTCTCTGAAGCATCATCAAATGAAGCTACTTTTTTTATGGCAGCCAGATGGATCAGGATGTCTGTCCCCGCAAGGACAGATTGTAAACTTTCGGGATCATCATAGGATACCTTGACAAATGGCGGTGCCTCCTGTCTGGATGATAACAAGAGTAAATCCCGATCCTTTTCCTGCTGCAGTTCCTCCCGGAGGAATGAGCCGATATAACCGCTGGCACCAGTAATTGCAATTTTCATATTCAAACTCCTTTTGTGGTGTTGAAGACCTTTATTTATCTTATTTAATAAAAAAAATACTACCGGAGTACTTATTTGTCAATCGCCAAGTTGCGAACTGATAATAGCAAGGATAAGAGGTAATGTAATGATTAATAATATAGGCCTGATCGGTGCCGGTTCTGTCGGCAGCGCCATGTTTTCGCTTATTCATAAAGCAGATCCGGAACATACTTATCTTCTGGCAAAGGGGAATCGTGCCTTACGTCTCAGGGAAAAGGGGATTTCTGTCAACAACGAGATTATGCATCCTGTAATATATGCCGATCCGGCCCAGCAGATCCACCTGGATTTACTGATTATTGTGGTGAAGACTTATTCGCTGGATTCGGTCATGGAAGACATGGCGGATCTGATCTCGGAGGATACGATTTTACTGCCTCTGCAGAACGGGATCCGGACTACCGAACGGTTAAAAAGCCGCTTTCCCGGGAACAGGGTTTTATATGGCACTGTGCAGCGGACCGATGCCCATCGGATTGGGCACAGGGTTTATTATAACACCTTAGGAGAGACAAAAATCGGCTATGCCGATAACAGAGAGATTAAGCCGGAAGTAGCACAGGTACATGAACGGCTTAAGAAGCTGGGAATCAACATAAAAATCTATGAGGACATGCGGAGGGTCCAGTGGCTTAAGTGGATGCTCAATACCGGGGCCAGTCAGGTAGCCGCAGAAACAGGGGTTGAGTGTGGTTTCTTTGGCATGGTGCCTGAGATTCCCGAGCTGATGGCCTTATGCATGGATGAAATCCTGATGCTGGCAGAATGCGAAAAAGTAAATGTGACGAAGAAAGACCGTGACGAAATTATTGATATCCTGATCAGTTATCCTCCGGACAAGAAGATGTCCATGCTCCAGGACCTGGAGGCAGGACGGACGACGGAGATAGAAGAATATGCCGGTACGGTGATTGAGCTTGGGAAGAAACACGGGATAGACACTCCCATCAACAAGGTTCTCTACCTGGCCATCACTGCCCGTGAAAAGATTGGAATAATACGAAGAAAGAGTATGTCATCCTAGAGCTGTCTGATACAGCTATTCCCATAAAGATGAGAGGAGCCAGTCATGAGTTTTCAAAAGAGAATGAAAAATGTCTATACATTGTATTATCTGTTAACCTTAAAGAAATCCTTTGAGGGTGATCCGAAAAAGATTAAGGCGGATCAGAATAAAAAGATCCATGAGCTGATGAAAAGGGCATGGAATATCCCCGTTTACAGAAAGAAATTCAAACAGTCCAAAACAACACCCAATGATTATCACTGCAGCGAGGACCTTGTCAAGTTCCCAACACTTTCCAAGCCGGAATTACGGCTCTGGATGCAGAAGGAGTGGGACGATCATCCCGAGATTCATGATCGTGTTAATGTTCTTAGCACCAGCGGATCCTCCGGAGTACCCCTTAAAACTCTTTATACTCAGAAAGAGCAGGCCTTCAGTGATGCCAACTGGGTAAGAGTTCTGTCTGCAGCAGGTTACCGGCCCTTAAGAGGGAAAATGTACTCCTTCCAGACCAGTCACAAGGATCCCAACGATAAAAGCCGGGATTCCTTTATCCAGAGGTTCGGGCTGATGCGCCGCAAGGTTGTATCCGAGGACTACTGTGTGGGGGATGGCATTGCGGATACCATCCGGGACATCAATGCCTACAAGCCGGATATGCTCTGCTTCAGGCGGAATTGTCTGGTGCGTATCGCAGCTTACTCAAAAACTCACGACATGCCGATCTATCGGCCTAAATTATATGTGCCTGTCAGTGAGATGGTCGATGAAGTGACCGTCAAGCTCCTGTATGAAACATTCGGAGATGGTCTGATTGATGCATACGGGATATCGGAGATGGGAAGCTGTATATATAAGTTCCCCGGAAATGACTTTTATTATGTTGCCAATGACATGGCAGTGGCCAACGTGTATGACGAGAACAACCAGCTGGCTGACAATGGCAGAATAATCCTGACTGCCCTCTACAAGAAGACCTATCCGCTGATTAATTATGATGTGCTGGATATCGGAAGATCTTATGTGAAGAATGGTCTTCGCTATTTTACCGCTATCGAGGGAAGAATGAACGATCTGGTTAAGCATGAGGATGGAGTAGAGTCATCCGCCTTGATGCTGATGCGTATCGCCAATCATACGGTGGGATTATCCCAGTTCAGATTTGTTCAGAAGAGCTATCATGACATGGAAATCCAGATGGTAACGGATCCTTATAATAAGAGCAAATCAAAAGAGGAGATTGAACAGCATTTTATCAATTCAGTCAAGGAACTTTATGGAGATGAATTCAGGATCCATATCGCGTGGAAAGATGTAATTGAACCGGATAAGACCGGAAAACAGAGGTGCTTCGTCTGCGAAGTCTGACGTTTGCTTTCTCTTATAACAGAGGAGTTAGAAGATATAATGAGTTTCAGGAAATTACTAATTCTTGGTGTGGGAAACGCACAGATAGATGCAATAGAGTACTGCAGAGAAAAGGGATATGAGGTTGCAGGCTGCAGTTATACGGACACGGACAGAGGCATCCCCCTGCTTCACCATTTCAGGCAGGTGAACATATGTGATACTGCCGGCGTGGTGAAGTTCGCAGAAGAATTCGGAGCTGATGCCATCTATTCTGTTGGCTCTGACCTGGCTATGCCGACCGTGATGGAAGCAAGTGAAATACTTGGACTGCCCCATTTTATTTCCTCTGAGACAGCCAGAATCTGTCATTCCAAGCACCTTCTCAGAGAGGCTCTGGGAAAAGATTTTGACGGCAATATTGATTATATTTCCTGTTCATCGCTGTCAGAGGCACTTACCTTTAGCTCCTTCCCCGGGATGATGAAACCTGTGGATTCCCAGGGACAGCGGGGATGCTACTGTGTGAACTCACCGGATGAGATCAGGAAGTTCTTTTCAGCATCCATGGAACACTCCATATGTAAAAAGGTAATCATTGAGTCTTATATTGATGGTCCGGAGATATCGGTGAATGCCTATTTTCAGGATGGGCAGCTTAAATTCGGCCTGGTTTCGGACAGGATTACATTTGAAGAATATCCCGGAGGCATTATTAAGAAGCACAGACTCCCTTCAAGCTTTGCTGATAAAAATGAGCAGAAAGCCGCCATTGACCTGACTATTCGTATCGCCAGGAAAGTCGGGATAGATAATGGACCATGCTACTGTCAGATTAAGCTGGATCATGGACATCCAGTCATTCTGGAGATTACCCCGAGGCTGGACGGATGTCATATGTGGAGGCTGATCAGATCATATTGCGGCGTGGACATCCTTAATGCATCCTTTGATCATCTGCTTTATGGTAAGAGTGTCCTGGACGAAGAGGTATACTTATCTGACGATGAATGGATTCTTGAATTCATCAGCGAGAAGACGGGAGCCATTGTCGATAAGAGTAAATATGACCTGTCAGGGGCCGAATATGTCAGATGGTACTATGATCAGGATGATCCTGTCAAAAAACTGACTGGATACATTGAAAAATGTGGATATGCAATCTGGAAGAAATCAAGTTAAAGCCGGAAGGTACAGTAATGTATTTTAACATTTAATTGACACTTTCGTAATTATTATGTTAAAGTATATTCTAACATGCATATCATAGTGATATGTTTTTACAGAAGCTTACAACGAATGATATTGAGGAGGGTATTCTTAATGAAGAAGTATGCTGCAAGAATCATGATGATGCTGACCGTGATGCTCCTGCTTCCTTTGGCAGTTTCAACTGTGGATGTCAAGGCAGAAGAGACGGCACAATCCGTGAGTCTTACTAAAGTAACAGGTTTAAAACTAATGCAGGAATCTGTCAAGAAGATAGGCGTTTCCTGGCAGGCTGTTGAAGGTGCAAAAGGGTATGAGGTCTATGTGAAGAAACCGGGTTCTAAAGTTTTTACTATGGCTAAACGTGTGACGGAGACTTCATGTACCATCGGGGGCGCTGCATTTGGCAAAAGTTACGAGGTCCGTGTATGTGCCTACACGGTTCAGAACAATAATATCGTTGCCGGCCCATATTCTGATAGTAAATCCATCAAGATAAAAAAAGGTCCTGGACAGATTAAAAAGGTATTAATCAGTACAGACAGGGGCGGAACTCAGGTTGTCATCAGATGGTCCAAGTTAAAAGGCGCTGATTCCTATGCGATTGCTTATAAGACGGGTAAGGAAAAGTCTTATCAGTTCCTTGCGGAGACCAAGGGGAATGCTTATGGCTTACGTAAGCTTGATCAGAATAAAAAGTATTCCTTTGTCGTATATGCTCAGAAAGGGAATGTCAGGGGAGAAAAAGCATCCAAGTCTGTTTCCGTTAAACCGGCTACATATCTGAAAAAGAACAGACTGCGTCTTCTTGCCGAGCGGGTAAGATCCATAGGTGTTTCAGGGAATAAGTATGTATTTACCAAAAACTCCTATTCCAATGAAGTAAAAGAAGCTTATGTGAACTACTATGGTTATTCCAGCAAGACCAAGTACCTGATCTGGGTAAGCTTGTATACTCAGCAGTGTACCATCTACACCGGCTCCAAGGGCAAGTGGAAGATATTATACACCTTTGATATTGCCTCCGGCGCCTTCGGCAGCGGAACGCCGAGGGGGACCTTCAAGCTCTTTATGCATGAGAAAAGCTGGAATCATCCCACATACACTACCAACTGGGTTACCCATTTCTACAAAAGGGGTTCCTTCCATGCACGTCCGATATGGAAGAAGAGCAAGAAACCGATTAACAGCACGCTGAAAGCTCCTATTTCAGGAGGATGTGTAAGGTGTCCTGACAAATATGCAATCTTTATCTATAAAAAGATTCCGTTAGGTACCAAGGTGAGGATCTGGTAATCCTTCAAGGCACAAAAATTCTAAGATAAAAAGAAACTGCCGATATATCGTGAAGATATATCGGCAGTTTCTTTATGTAGAATTTGATTTGTCGGCTGATTTTTTCGCTCCTGTTTCAGGACTTACTCTTCTGATAGACCTCTCTGACTACAAATTGGGGCTGATTATTCATGCCAAGAAACATCCGTCCCAGATACTCGCCAACTAAGCCCATAAACAGCATATTGATACCGGAAAAGAAGCAGAGGGCACACATCAATGAGGGCCAGCCCAGATGCATGGCGGGCATGACAATCTTAAGGATTACCACAAGGACAGCTCCAAGAATACTTAAGAGAGAGAAGAAATAACCGGCATAGGTGGCCAGCCGCAAAGGTACAACAGAATATCCGATAACATTTGACCACAATTGGATCAGTTTGCCGAAGGTATATCCCGATTGCCCCACTTCACGTTCAAAGTGCTTGATGGGGATACAGCTGATATTGCGGGTTGTCCTCAGGAATAATCCCTGAAGATGTGTGTAGGGGCTCTTATACTGGATTACATAGTCTCTGACAAAACGCTTTATGATCCAGTAGCTGGAGGTTTTCAGCTCCTTGGGCTTCCCGATGAGGATACGCACAGTCAGATAATTGACGAAGCTTCCGAAATTACGAAATAGGGAGTGCTTCTTCGATGGGTAATAGCCATAGACAATATCGTAGCCCTTCTCAATTTCCGCAATCAGGTACTGAAGCTGGGAGGGATGGGTCTGCATATCATCATCCATGGCAATCAGATAGTCACCCTGTGCGTAATTTAAACCGGCCATCACAGCATTGTGCTGGCCGGAGTTACGGGCAAGGGATATTGTTTTTACAAATGGATAATCATCGGAGAGGGCCTTGAGCTCAGCAAGTGTTGCCCCATCATCAGGCGAGTAATCATCGACGAGGATGAATTCAAAGTCCGGATGATTCAGCCTGATCAACTCCTCTTTGGTTAATTCTACAACCTTACGTATTGTTTTTGAAGATTTATAACAAGGTATGATAACAGAGTATAACAAAATACGGCCTCCTGTGTTGAATGCTATATGCCTGCGTAGAACTCTTTGATCAGATCGCAGATCATTTCCACCGTATCTGACTCCAGGCCGTAATACATGGGAAGACGGGTCAGCCTTTCACTTTCCTTCGTGGTATAGCGGTCTGTCCCATGAAATCTTCCGAAACGTTTACCTGCAGGTGCCCCATGAAGAGGAATGTAATGGAAAACAGAAGCCACGTCATGTTCCCGGAGAAAGCGGATGAGGGCTGTGCGCTCTTCTAAATCTCTGGCTTTCACATAAAACATATGAGCGTTATGACTGCATTCCTCCGGAATAATTGGGAGATCAATACAGCCCTTCTCCTGAAGAGGAGACAGGAGCTCATAATATTGATTCCATGACCTCATGCGGTCGTTAAATATGGCATCGGCTGCCTCAAACTGTGCCCAGAGATAAGCGGCATTCAGGTCGCTGGGAAGATAGGAGGAGCCGGCATCGACCCAGGTATATTTGTCAATTTCTCCCCGGAAGAACTTACTGCGGTTGGTGCCCTTCTCCCGAATGATCTCAGCCTTCTCAATGTAAGCCGGATCTTTGATCAGGAGACAGCCCCCCTCACCCATGCTGTAGTTCTTGGTTTCGTGGAAGCTGAAACATCCAAAATCCCCAATGCTGCCCAAAGCCTGTCCTTTATAGTAAGACAAGACACCCTGGGCGGCATCTTCAATGACCAGAAGGTTATGCCTGGCCGCTATATCCATGATTGTGTCCATCTCGCAGGCCACACCGGCGTAATGGACGGGGACAATGGCCCGGGTTCTGGGAGTGATGGCCTCCTCGATCAGCTTCTCATCAATGTTCATGGTATCCGGCCGGATGTCAACAAATACGGCGGTGGCACCTCGAAGAACAAAGGCATCCGCAGTGGATACGAAGGTGTAGGAGGGCAGGATGACTTCATCCCCGGGCCTGATATCAGAAAGGAGAGCAGCCATCTCTGTGGCGTGGGTACAGGAGGTAGTCAGGAGTGCCTTGCCTGTGCCTGTTTTCTCCTCGATCCATTCACTGCAGCGCCGGGTGAACTCGCCATCACCGCTGATCTTATGGTTTTGAATCGCCTCTTTTATATAATCAATTTCTTTGCCCGTGTAGGGCGGTACATTAAATGTAATCATAATGAGTCCTTTTTATTTTAATAGTATTGAGAAAACCGGTATATCTTTTCGTGCCTGTTTTGTTTCAGACATAACAGATTATATCAAAGTCTGACGAAAATGTATAGTCGTACATCAATTTCTTTTATCCCTTTTTACACTGCGGATCCATCGAAGCAGAAGTATAAGGTAAAGCATGATAAAGACAGTAGAGATTGCGACACCGATACCGATTCCCGGTGACTGGTATCTTAATGTAATCTCATGGAAGCCGTCCGGGATATGCATTCCCATGTAGAGAGTATTGACACGGTACAGGGGAACCCTCTGCCCATCCAGGTAGGCTGACCAGCCGGCATGGTAAGGTATGGAAAAGGCCATCAGATGTTCTCTGGAGCTGTTAACCTGTCCGCTGATGGTATTGGTTTCCATAACGATGTTCTCCAGGGATTCTTCTTTTAATTCTCTGATCTGTTCCCCGTAATGATCCATAGGCACATAGATAATTTCGATATTGCCAAAGCGATAATCACCGGAGTGGCTGAATCCTATGGAACCCTGAATCTCTTCCTCTTTGTCATAATAGCCCAGGTTCACCAGAAAATCATCCATGTTAAGACTGTAGGTATCCACATCGCTTCTGAAAAGAGCCCTCTTTTTGATATCTTCTGTATAGACATAGATATCGCTTCTGCTTTTTCTGGATGTAGTGATATCCTGAAAATGCAGATAGACTTCACAGTTAGCTTTGGACGATGCAGAGAAATGAATCTTCGGGGTTTGCGTCTCTGTCTGATCATCGGACTCCGGGTGCCAGTCCTGGGTCTGGTCTTTGTCGTAAATATAGCTATCTCCCTCCTGGGTGATTCCCGCATCAATCCCGGTAATGGTGACTCTGCCCCGGGTGATTCCGCTGTTCCCGGTCTCCTCCCCATTAAGAGAATGAAAATATTCCATGTCCTCATCGTCGATTACCGCAGTATTAAACTGCAGATTCTGTTTTTCGATTGCAGATGCGGATTCGTACTCAGACCGGCTGGTTACGTTGTCATAGGTGTAACCGATTGGCAGAGGGTACTCATTCCGGTAGACATCATATAACTGTGAATGGGATGAAATATCCTCATCTAAAACAAAGCCATAAGGAACTGTCCTTGGTGAGTCCTTGAAGGTTATATAATACTTTACGCAGGCCAGCGCTTCCTGCTCGGACCGGTTGTCGAGAAAGAGTGTGCGGTTCACGGCGCTGATGCCGATGCTCTCTGATTCCTTGAAATAAGAGATGATACCGGAACCGATAGTGCTGTTGTAAAGAGAGATTCCGTTGTAACCCAGGGCCACAGCAACATTGTTATAGTTATTGAACATCATATCGGTATCAATCCGATAAAAGCTGTCATCGTCAATATGCCGCAGAAGCTTATATCTGGAACTGGTAAAATAATCATCCACAGTTTCTTCATCCTGGAACTGTGATACCAGGTTCCCGAGATCCTTGGCATTCATAAAGTATCCGTTATATGTTACAGACAGACCGATAACAAAAAGCAGGATTACAGCTGCCGCCTGGCTTTTCCGGATTGGAGTAATCCGGATTATGCCAATCAGGACTACCGTAATGACCAGTATAACAAAGGCCGCCTGAAAGGCCAGCTTTCCCGGCCATCTTAAGTAGCCGAAGATGCCGTAGGCCCCTGCTGCAGCAATCATTACCAGGTATTGGGGCAGTGTGATATCCGGCATATGAACAAATTCTGTCATGACAGTTACCGCCATCAGGAAGACAAAGGCAAAAGACCAGCGGTTGTTCACAGTGCTGAAGCCTGAGAATATATATCCGAACAGAGGAACCATCAGGAATACAATACCTATGATGATACCGATCTTCAATGACCGTTTATCCCTGTCCCGCTTCATGAAGAGCAGGATCAATGCCGGTATGACGAAGGCACAGACAGAGATTGTTGTGAGAGATTCCCCCTGTCTTACCGGGGCAATCAGAGACATATACTCTGTCAGCAGGCGGTATTTACCGTAGGATAAAAAGCTGCCCACTGCTTTGGCCCCCGTGCCTCCCGAGCTTCTTGCGGACTGGAAGAAGCCTGCTATGGTTGGCATAATAAAAAGCAGGCTCATACCGCAGCCGAAAAGATAGGCGGCAATGATGCGGGCAAGCATCTGAAAGAATTCTCGGATTCTGTGAGTATCATAAATATCTGTAAACCTTACCAGGGCATAGCATCCCATGATCAAAGTATTCATATACAGGAAGTAATAGCTGCCCATCAGGGATAAAGCCACTAAAAAAGCAAAAAGCAGACAGCTCTTTCTCCTGATTATCTGCTCCAGTCCGATCAGAAGCAGGGGGAGCATGACTGCAGCTAAGACAAACTGAGGATGTCTTTCCACCTGATAGTATGTGTAGGAGCTGAAGGTATAGGTAAGGGCTCCTGCAAGTACCGCCCTGTAATCCTTCCTCATGTAAAGCCCGTAGCAGGAAAAGGCTATCCCGATCAGATAAACCCGCAGCCCGAAAAGCTGGGCATATAGTGTGGAAGTTCCCTTAGTCCCGTTTCTGAGAAAGATTCCAAGGAATCCGATGGGTTCCGTTTTAAAAAAACTGCGGATATCGTTGCCCATTCCTATATTAAAATCATACATGGGAAATGTAATGATTCCCCTGGGAATCTGTTTAAGCAGGCCTCTTATATATTTTCCGGTATACTGAAGCCAGATCATGTACTGGGGGATGCCGTCAATTTTCCAGACCAGGCTGATTTTCTCCGCACGAAAGGGAGAAAAGGCAATGCCTGCGATTAACAGCCACAAAAGGGTATAGCAGAAAAAATACAGAATAATCCGTCGTGGAGTCAGAAAAGGGGACGGATGAAAGCTGGTGCTTTTATTGTCTCTCATATCGGGGTGCTTCCTCCTTTATATCAAGATAGGTTCTCACAGATAGTCTCGCAAATATGCCTACGTTAAGCTATATGGGTTATTTTAAGTCATCGGAGATAATTTTGCAATACGATACCTGCATGAAAGTTATCTGCATAAAAGTGTCTCTGTCATCAAATACTAAGAGAGCTTAACGATGACAGGAAGGAGACCACCTATGAAAGCAACCGG
>JAFUDC010000034.1 GCA_017459345.1 Eubacterium sp. | reverse complement strand
CTTTTGGGAAGAAATATCACATCTGCTATACCATGACCTGATGGCAGCTCTTCAATTTTTGAATATTGATCCACACAGGTAATATATGCAAATTTGATAACATATCTTAAAGATTGTTCATCGTTATAGAAATTAGGTGCATACTCGGAATCACGGATAGCAGCAATCGAATTTGCCACCTTTTCTTCTTCTCCCTTAATCGTATTTTCAAGAAGCGTATCGGAACACTGTATCAGTCTGAGGAATTCCTGATGTCTCCCTTTACGAATAATCTGACGGAATTCCTGACGAATTTCCTCATTCGGTATCCTTACATAGCCGGTATACTCCATTTCATCATCTTCATCGCCATAACCGTCATGAAGTTCTTCATAGGAAAGATAACCCAGGTGAATAAGCAGGGTCAGAACATCATCTTTCCCCTGAAAACTCTGAAAATCATTCTCAAAAGTAATGGGATTGACCTCAATCATCTCCCCGCTGATCAGTTTTACTACATCATCCTGCAGACCCTCATAATCCATATCAATGTAGGTTTGAAGAGATTCCACCGCAGATGTTTTTCTCCAATAGGATCTATACTTATGATTCTGAACAGCGCACATTACAGAATAAGGATTATAAACAGACTCTTCATTTCCAAAACAGTACCCGTCATACCAGCTCCTGGCTTTTTCAAAACTCATATCATAATCTGCACACAGCTTATAAACCTCTTCCTCCGTAAAACCCGTATAAGCCGCAAAAGGTCCGGGATCAAGAACAGAATACTCTTTAAAATCCGATATAGCCGATTGGGATCCGTCCTTTTTGATAGGAAGGATTCCTGTCATATAGGCTGCCGCAAATATCCTTGCAGTTGTCGCACTGCTCTTAAACAAGGTCCGCAGAAAATGCAGATACTCCACCTGTATTGATGGATTCTCACGGATAGGAGCATCCCACTCATCGATAATCATAATAAATTTATTCCCTGCCAGCTCTGCTGCACGAACCAAAGTACCAGTAAGATCATGTCCGTGCTCCAGTGATGGGTAGGCTTCATACAACTCTTCCTGGATAGCCTGGCAAATGTATGGAATCAGTAATTTATAACTGTCCGTAAACAGTTTTAAATTGGTCATATCAATATAAATCACGTCATATTTATTCAGATGATCCTCATAACTATAATCATTCGCTATCTTTTTATCATCAAATAATTCATAAGAATCACAGGTTTTATCATAATAAGCACAAAGCATCTGCGCGGCATAAGATTTGCCAAATCTCCTGGGACGGCTGATACATGTCAGCGACCTGGGTGTGTTAATAGTTCCATTAATAATAGAAATCATACCGGTTTTATCAATATAAGTGTCATTTAGGACTTGTCGAAATGCGCTATTGCCCGGATTCAGATAGACACCCATCAAAAAACCCCCTTTATAAAGATAACTCAACACTTTTTCTTAATAGTCATCTTATATACTGTCTCCGAATTCTCAATTAACACGTTTAATTATAATCCATCTTCGAAGCAGATTCAATAACCATATGTGTGCTTGTTCTGCCTCGTTTTGCCTTCGTTTAGCCTTCGGCAGCTGCCACTACTGTCCACATTTTATCTCCATCATTTAAAACCAGCTTAGTATGGAGTTCTGGAAGATACAACTCTGTTTTCTGATGTTTTTTATCGTAAATCTCTGATAAATTCTATCGATCAATCCATCTTTATCTACCCCCAGACAGCATAATTTGATGTACTGTATATTTTCAGGCTTATTTTGGTGGATAATTCATTGAAATCTTATATTTTTTATCTTCTTTAGTTGATAAAAGCCCGCTTTAAACAGAGTTTCATCTCCTACTACTCTGGTCTTCATTCTTCCAGCAGCCAATGTTTCGCTTTTTTTACCATTATAAGTAATTTGTAACCACCTCCTCTCCCTTGCATTAGCCCCTAATAAAAGATATAATGTGATTTATCGGAAGCAAAACAAGCACAAGCGAAGCGCAGTATTTGTTTTGACCCGATAAATCACAGAGCAGCTTTAGCTGCGGCGGCTATGAGGGCCTCAGAGAGGATCTCATAGTATGATTTATCGGAAGGAAAGGATCCCAACACCATGAACGAACTTCAGATCCGCTGGCAGCCCTGCAAAACAGGAGCCCGCATACTCCAGGTATATACACTGCAGCTCTGCATCGAAATTCCCGAATCAATTGCCGGCCTTCCTGTCACGGAAATCGGGCCATATTGCTTTTCCGCATCGGCGCCGAAGGACATCCTGGCAAAGGATGATGAACACATACTTTCTTTTTCCGCATCGGAGCCGAAAGACAACCCGGTAAAGGATGACGAGCATATATTATCTTTTTCCGCATCGGAGCCGAAAGACATCCCGGCAAAGGATGATGAACACATACTTTCTTTTTCCGCATCGGAGCCGAAAAACAGCCTGGAAATTCCTGCCCCCACCCTGCCGCCGCTTGAAGGCAGGTATGTGGAGGAAATAATCCTTCCTTCAGGGGTGCAGGTTCTCCACAATGCGGCCTTCTACAACTGCCGCAGGCTAATATCTCTATCTGTAGGGGATTCCATCAAAGCCATCGGGAGTGATGAGTTTACCAACTGCTCCAGGCTGACCAGACTGATATACCGAAGCCGGGTGAGATCAGAATCTGCCGGGGGAGAGCCTGATATGGCCGGTTTGTCCCTGATTCTGGGCCGTATTGAGACCGACCTTGAGGTGTTCTTCCAAAATGGACAGACCCCAGGCACCCCGAATTCCGGCTTCTCTGATCCGGCTCTGCCTTCGGGAATAAATCCGACTGTCTTTGATGGTGCCCTCTTCTTCCCGGAATACTACGAGTGGCTTGATGAGGTCTCCCCGGCCCATCTCTTCAGCAGGAGCATCAACGGAGAGGGCTTCCGCATGAGAAAATGTATCAGCGACGGCCGCCTGGATTATGGCAAGTACGATGCCTGCTTCGAGAATGCTCTGGCGACAGAGTCGCCTGAGACCTTGTGCCGCATTGCCATGGACCGCCTGCGCTGGCCCGGACATTTATCGGAATCCTGCCGGCTTCTTTATAGAGAAACTTTGCAAAAGCACCTGGAAACCGCCCTGTCCATGGCGGTTAAGACCCGGGACTTTTCTCTTCTTCAGTTCCTCTTTACTGCCTTCACCCATGACTATTCCGTCTACAGTCAGGCCATCCGCCTGACCACCGAGGCAGACTGGGGAGAGGGAGCTGCCTGGCTGATGGAAAAGAGACACGGCCAGCATGGAACCGGTAAAAAGACATATATTTTCGATGACTTTTAATGAATGATTATAAAACCGAAAGGAACCCCCATGGCCCACATACAAACCCAGTCTGAATGGGAACAGGATATGTGCATAAAGATACTTGACCTGGTCCACAGCGAGCTCTACCTGGATTTTCGCTATCTGGAGACGGCCCTGTCCGCCCTGTCCCCTGAGCCGGACCTGACTATACGCTTTCTGGCCACAGATGGAATCCGGCTCTTCTACTCCCCTGACCAGACCCTGAAGCTCTACCGGTCTAATCAGAAGTTTATGAACCGGGCCTATATGCACAGCATTCTTCACTGTATCTTCCGCCAGCTCTGGATTCGGGGAAAGCGGAAGCCGGCCATCTGGAACCTGGCCTCCGACATCGCAGTGGAGTGGGTCATTGACTCTCTGAAAAAGCCCAGCGTAAGCAGGATCCTGTCCATGACCCGGATCCGCTATTATGACCACCTGGAAAAGGAAGGGATACCGGTCTCCGCAGCCGCCATCTACCAGGATCTTCTCACCATAACGGACCCGGAGGAGCAAATGCAGCTGCAGCTGGAGTTTTACGTGGATGACCACCGTTACTGGCCGGGGGATGCTGATAAATCCTCTTCTGCCGGACAGGCAGCGGATTCCTGGGAGAAGATCGGGAGAAAAACCCAGCAGGAGCTGGCCCTTAAGGGACTTGAGGACTCCGACGGAGTCTCTGCCATGGAGACTCAGATAGAAAAGAGCCGGAACCGGAGGTCCTACCGGGATTTTCTGCGGAAGTTTACCGTCCTCAGGGAGGAAATGCACATCGATGAAGATGAATTCGACTTAAACTATTACACCTACGGCCTGCGCCTGTATAAGAATATGCCCCTGATCGAACCCCTGGAAAGCCGGGAGATCACGAAAATTGCCGAGTTCGTCATCGTGATTGATACCAGCTTCTCCACCAACGGAGACCTGGTAAAACGCTTTCTGACCGAGACATTTACCATTATCAGCCAGAGAGACTCCTTCTTCCGGGAAAGTCACATTCGAATCATTCAATGTGATAACCAGGTGCACAGTGACCAGGTCGTAAGGAATGAGGTCGACATGCAGCGGCTCCTGGACTCATTTACCCTGATCGGAGGCGGCGGGACTGATTTCCGCCCGGCTTTTGCCTATGTAGATAATCTGCTGGAAGCGGGAACATTTAAGAATCTGAAGGGCCTGCTTTATTTTACCGACGGGAAGGGAACCTTCCCAAAAAGACGCCCTTCCTACGACACAGCCTTCATCTTCATGGGCCGGAATTCCGCTCCCCAGGTTCCCCCCTGGGCCATGAAGCTGGAGCTGGATGAGTTATGATAGATTAAGTGATTATTACTGCTTCATGCATCAGTCAGGCTTTGAAGCAGGCGCTGAAAAAACAGGCTGAGAATGCTGCAGCTGATTTGAATAAAAATAGATACATATTATTGGGAGAAATCACATGAACATACAAGAAGCCAAAGAAGATATCAAGCACACCGTGCAGGCCTACCTTGATAAAGATGAATATGGGGAGTACATTATCCCCAGCCTCCGGCAGCGGCCCATCCTGCTGATCGGGCCGCCGGGCATCGGCAAGACCCAGATCATGCAGCAGATTGCCGCCGAGTGCGGAATCGGCCTGGTCTCCTACACAATCACCCACCACACCAGACAGAGTGCCGTAGGCCTGCCCTATATCAAAGAAGTCACCTACGACGGTCGGCCACGATCTGTGACAGAGTACACCATGAGCGAGATTATCGCTTCCATATATCAATATATGGAGGAAACCGGCCGTCTTGAGGGAATCCTTTTTATCGATGAGATTAACTGTGTCTCGGAGACCCTGGCCCCCACCATGCTGCAGTTTCTCCAGTGCAAGACATTTGGCAACCAGGAGGTACCCCGGGGCTGGATCATCGCCGCCGCCGGAAACCCTCCCGAATACAACCGAAGTGTGCGGGAGTTTGACTTTGTGACCCTGGACCGGGTGAGAAAGATGAACATAGAGGCAGACCTGGAAGTCTTTAAGGGTTACGCCCGGGCCCGCCACCTGCATCCATTTATCTTAAGCTACCTGGAGCTCCGCCCCCGGAACTTCTACAGGACGGAGAATGATGTGGACGGCCTCCAGTTCGTGACGGCCAGAGGCTGGGAGGACTTAAGCTTCCTGATCAGCTCCTATGAGAAGCTGGGCATTCCGGTTACAGAGCATGTGATCGGCCAGTACCTGCAGCATACAGACACCGCCAGGGATGTGGCTGCATATTATGATTTGTATCAGAAGTACAGAGATGACTATGACATCAGCAATATACTAAAAGGCCGCGTCAGCACCGGCATATACCAGCGGCTCATGACTGCCTCCTTCGACGAGCGGCTAAGCTGCGTCGAGCTCCTGGTCAGCGGACTCCATAACGACCTGGCCCAGGCCATGGAGACGGACCGGCTGACGGATGCATGCTACGAATTCCTGAAGAATTACCAGAAGCGGCTAAAGACATTGACTATTCCGGAACCCACTGAGAATGGACTCTGGGCTACTGCCCTGTCCGAACAGGAAGAAGCTCTGGCCAGGGACGAGAAAACCGGCCTCCTCTCCCCTGCGCAGACAGCCTTCCGCTTAAAGCTGGTCCGTTATCTGCGTGACTGGACCCCGGACCCGGGG
>JAFUDC010000033.1 GCA_017459345.1 Eubacterium sp. | reverse complement strand
TGATGGAAGTGAACTCTCTCCCCTTGTAGAAGAGGGAGTCACAATCGAAACTGATGTACAGAGTAAAGATATAGAGAAAGTGATAGGTGAGATCAAAAAAGGAAAGACGGTTAAGCAGATCACGGCAAAAAGCAGGATGGAAGAAGGACTTGTGGATCAGATCTGCAGGATGTATCTGACCCATCCGGGTGTAGATGCAGATGGGATCATGACAAAACTAGGTTTTTAAAAAAGTGAGGATAAAAAAGAAGTCCTCGGAGAGGAGAATGACTATGAATAACAAAGAATTAACTAAGATTAGAGAAGAAAAGAAACTCAGCAAAGGCGATTTCGCAAAGTTGCTGGATATCACGCCCATGCTTTTGGGAAAATACGATAAGGGAAGCATTAAGATTCCGGACAGCATCGTTGAAAAGCTGAAAGTCCTGGCGGACACTGCCACTGCAACAGAGATAGAAGTCAAGAAGACGGCACGTAAGGCAGCAAGGAAGGCTAAAGAAAAAATAGAGGCCACTGCCACAAGTGATACCGCCGCCGCAACAGAGATAGAAGTCAAAAAAGCTGTCCGGGAAGGCAGCAGGAAGGCTAAGGATACAGCAGAGAAAGCAGTAGAGGCATTAAAGGATACTGCGAGAAAGGCAATCGGTATTCCCAACATCATCATCCAGTCTCCTATGGGCGGACATATCAGCCTGGAAGAGATTGCAGGAAAGGTGCCGAAGGATACGGCGGATGTGTATGTCAGAGTTGATGAGAATAAGCTGTATTATGTGCTGGAAGATGGCGAGACCGGGGATGTTGACATCTGGTGAGGATTCTGGAAGACCATGATACAGGTGTTATAAAATATATAATGGGTGAACGAGCAGATGTCGCTCATAAAACGACCCGTTCCTTTTCCTTTTCAGGTATACTTGGATCATCAAATGAGAAGGAGGATACGAATATGTTTGGAGCGATATTAGGTGATATGATAGGTGCACCCTATGAATTTGACAGAGGTAATAAGACCAAGGATTTTCCTTTATTTGGACCGGGTTCAGTGTTCACAGATGATTCTGTAATGACGATTGCTGTCGCAGAAGCATTGATGGACAAAGCGGGCAGTTCAGATGAGGATGTAAAGAAAGCGCTGGTTTTTTCCATGCAGAAATGGGGACGTAAGTATCCCTATGCTGGCTATGGCGGGATGTTTCGCAGGTGGCTTAAGAAAAAGGATCCTCAGCCCTATGGAAGCTTTGGAAATGGTTCAGCCATGCGTGTGTCGGCAGCAGGCTGGCTGTATGATACGATTGAAGAGACCAGAAGATATGCAAGACTGTCCGCTGAAGTGACCCATAATCATCCGGAAGGGATCAGGGGGGCGGAAGCTGCAGCAAGTGCAATCTTCATGGGACGGTCCGGCTCCAGTAAAGAAGAGATCAGGGATTATATCATCAGGGAGTTCGGATATGATCTGTCAAGAAGCTGTGATGAGATTAGACCGGAATACCATCACGTGGAGACCTGCCAGGAAACGGTACCGGAAGCTGTAACAGCATTCATGGAAGGGAAAGACTTTGAGGATGTGATCCGGACAGCGGTTTCCCTGGGTGGTGATTGTGATACACTTACCTGTATTGCCGGAGGAATGGCAGAGGCCTTCTATGGAGTGCCGGAGGATATGAAGGAAGAATGCAGAAGGAGACTTCCGGAGGATATCCTGAAGGTGCTGGACCGCTTTGAGACCTGCAAAAGGGAAGGGCAGCCGTCTGGAGTGGAGGTGCAGAATGACGATTAAGGACTACACGGGCAAATATAATGAGCTGACAAGGCAGTGGCTGGAGTCTTT
>JAFUDC010000032.1 GCA_017459345.1 Eubacterium sp. | reverse complement strand
GGGTAGAAAAGGCCAAAAGTTTTTATTCTAACAATTATTTGCGTAAAAAATGTCTGAAATAATAATAATTTCCGTAAAACATGTTTGAGATTCATTTATATTGATATTAGTCAATATATCTATGCCCTTTAAGGACTCAGGTCCGTTAACTGAGCAATATATAAAGTATTGCAACACTCGCATGGCATACTCTTAAACTTCTAACCGGATAACGATTTAAGTAATATATAAAATAACGCAAAATAAATGGACCAGTCGTGGAGTGAAGCGACTTCGTGCGCCCCTCCACACCACGACTGGTCCATTGGTCGTCTGTTAGTAACTTAAATAGTTAACCCCTATTCTTCCTCTGACTTAGCCAGATTCGGCTTCTCCACTGCCTGGATGGCATCCTTCTGCATGGGGATGCGGCAGTTGCGGTTATTACCAAATTCTACGATCACGGTGTTGTCCATGATGTCAATAATCACACCGTAAAAACCGCTGGTAGTAAGAACGCTGTCCCCCGGCTGCATGGAGGCATGGAGCTCCTGTGTGGCCTTCTGCTGCTTTCTCTGGGGGCGAATCATCATAAAGTAGATAATTCCTCCGAAAAGCAGAACATATACAAGAATCATCATTAAGCTGCTCTGGGCAGTACTGGTAAGTAGCATAGTTTCCCTCCATTTAAAAATATTAATCTTTATTCAAAAATCCTTCCAGTGTGGATTTTTTAAACTCTTTGTACCGGTGTTCCTCAATCGCCTGGCGGATTTCCTCCATCAGATGATTGTAAAAATACAGATTGTGGAGAACGCAAAGACGCATTCCCAGCATCTCATTGGCTTTTAACAGGTGGCGGATATAAGCTCTGCTGTAGCTTTGGCAGGTGGGACATCCACAGCCTTCCTCGATAGGCCTGTGGTCAAGCTCATGCTTCTTATTAAACATGTTGAGCTTGCCATGGTGTGTGTATACATGCCCATGTCTCCCATTCCGGGATGGATATACGCAGTCAAAGAAATCAACTCCCCTGTCCACGGCTTCCAGGATATTGGCCGGAGTACCCACACCCATCAGGTAGGTTGGTTTATTCTGCGGCAGATAAGGAACAGTCTCATCCAGAATGTGATACATCTCCTCATGGGTCTCACCCACGGCCAGGCCGCCAACCGCATAACCGTCAAGGTCCATCTCGCTGATTCTTTTTGCGTGGTCGATGCGGATATCGGCATAGATGCCGCCCTGGTTGATCCCAAAGAGCATCTGCCTGGGATTTACCGTGTCCGGAAGCTGATTGAGTTCCGCCATCTTCTCCTTGCAGCGTTCAAGCCACCTTGTGGTCCTGTCTACTGATTCCCGGATGTAGGATTCCTGTGCCACACTGGATGGACACTCATCAAAGGCCATGGCGATGGTGGAGCCCAGGTTGGATTGGATCTGAATACTCTCCTCAGGTCCCATAAAGATGTAATGCCCATCAATATGAGACTGGAAGGTCACACCCTCCTCCTTAATCTTGCGAAGACCTGCCAGAGAAAAGACCTGAAATCCTCCGGAATCAGTGAGGATCGGCCGATCCCAGTTCATAAACCGATGAAGCCCCCCATACTCCTTAATCAGCTTATCGCCTGTGCGAACATGCAGATGATAGGTGTTGGACAGCTCTACCTGGGTCCCGATCTGCTTCAGATCGTCCGTGCTCACAGCACCCTTGATTGCTCCGACGGTACCCACATTCATAAATACCGGAGTCTCTATTGTTCCGTGGACTGTGGTAACACGTCCCCGCTTGGCAAGTCCGTCTAAAGTCAATAATGTATACATACTCTTCCCAACCTTTACATACGTGGCTTATTCTATCATAAAGAAATAGGTTTGTCGAGATAAACTTCTCATAGTATCCTCAGCAAAACCATGTAAACCACCGTTCCTGCCAGAATACTTAAGATGGAATTTCTCTTCCTCCACTGGAGCAAAATCACGCTCAGGGCTGCAATCCCCTCAGGCAATCCATGGGTCTTCGCGGCCAGATCCACATCTTTTAGACAGTAGACCACCAGCATGGCAATCATGGCATAGGGCAGAACCTCCCCCAGCCAGCTGATGATCCTGGGAGTGTGTTCTTTATCACTGAATATAAGAAAAGGAAGCGTACGAAGCAGAATAGTGATGCCGGCCATCACGGCTATCAGAAGCATTGCATATGAACTTTGGCTATTCATCATCCACCTCCCTGTTCATCTTGTTTTTCAGCAGCAGCAAAACGACTGTAATCAGAATCATGGAAGGAATCAGGAACCGGCCCGGTCCAAAGATAATCAGACACAGGAAGCTGCATATGAGTCCGGTAAGGGCCGGAATGTGATTCCTGCTCGTAAGCCACTGCTCCACAAAGGAAGCGATAAAGAGGGCTGTCATGGAAAATTCAATCCCTGCCGTGGAAAATGGGATTACTGCTCCTAATGCACTGCCAATCAGGCTGCCGGTCACCCAGTAGCACTGGTCAAATAATGAAACAAAGAAACGGTAAGACTGCTTTTTCACGCCTTCGGGAACTGAACCATCACAAAGAAGAGAATAGGTCTCATCCGTAAGGCTGAAGATCATATAGGGCTTCAGAGGACCGGCATCCCTGTATTTATCCAGCATGGATATGCTGTAGAAGAGATGCCTGGCGTTCACCATCAGTGAGGTGAGGGCGGTGGTCAGCAGAGACGCTCCCCCTGCCAGCAGGCTCACTCCTACATACTGAAGAGAACCTGCATAAATGCACAGGCTCATGGCTGCACAGTAAATCATACCAAAGCCTGCATTATGAAGCAATATACCGAAACCGATCCCCAGAACAATATAGCCTGCCATCACGGGAATCGAAGTGATGAAGGCCTTCTTTATGGTTTGTGTCAACTGTTTACACCTGCTTTCCAATAATCTACAGATGAAGAAGCTCTTTCTTTTTCCTGTCAAACTCTTCTTTTGTAATGATATCAAGATCCAAAAGCTCTTTAAGTTTCTTCATCTCCTCATAGGGATCCATCTGAAGGGGCTGCCGGGCTGAACCCTGCCCCAAATCAGGTTCTGACTCAGAAATCACGGACATCTGGTCCCTTGATCTCTTTGATGAATTCTCTCTCTGTCTGCTGCTTCTCTCCCTCTCCAGTTCATGAATGACCCGCTGAATCTTTCCGGCGTAGCTTCTGGGAAAGAGTATTGGGATATCCTTACCCTGCATGGAGACGGTAAGTACTCCGTAAGTGGCAAAAAGGGGTGCGCTGGTCACCTCCAATTTCTCAATCTCATCATAAGGATATACCTTCTCCCCTGCTGTAAGACACTCATCGTCAAAAACCAGTTTATTCATATTAAATCGGCTCTCAAACTCGTAATACATGTTAATACTTCCTTTGTGTTTTTTCATTTCCTAATAATGTAAGTATACCATGATATCATGTTGAAAATCTATGAAAAGATTATCTTTTCCATAGTTATCCAAGATTATCCGTCCATGTTCGAGTTGAGCCAATACTTTCTATGGCGAAAAAAAGACCTGCTTTATCGCAGGTCTTCATATCATAAACTCCCCAGTGTATTCCCCATCGGATTGAGGGCTGTATTCTATTACAGAAGGGCCTTCACGCACTCCTCCACTTTAGCCATGTCGGCTGTCGGCTCGAAGCGGGCTGCAACATTTCCTTCCCGGTCAATGATGAACTTGGTAAAATTCCACTTGATATCCGGCTTCTTATCCCAGTCCGGGTCAGCCTGGGCAAACATTTTCTCAAGGAGGGGCTTGAGATCATGATCGTCAAAGCCTTCAAAGCCCTTCTGTTCTTTCAGATAGGTGTAAAGCGGAAGCTCATTCTCCCCGTTGACATCAGACTTCTTCATCTGAGGAAATGTGGTATTATAATGTAATGTACAGAATTCATGAATCTCATCATCAGATCCCGGTGCCTGACCGCCAAACTGGTTGCAGGGGATATCAATAATCTCCAGACCCTGATCATGGTAATCTTCATACATTTTCTCGATCGGTGCATACTGGGGAGTAAATCCGCAGCCGGTGGCAGTGTTCACAATCATGATCACCTTACCCTTATAATCGGCTAAATTCAGTTCTTCTCCTGTACCTGTTGTGATATTGAAATCATAGATCATTTTCCTCTTCCTCCTCTAAAAACTTATATTTTTTTCTGACTAATGTTGTCGGATGCCCGATTTTGTACCTCTCTTGCTGCGCAATCGAGACAAAATCCGGCTCCTGATCTTTTCATTACTGAAACTATCCAAATCATATGAATATTAAATGATATAGGATAGGATGTTTTTCAACCTGCAAATATAATGGTTTATAAGAGACATCTCTTTGCAAAACGCTCTGCCTCTGCCAGCTTCTTCTGGCCGGGCTTATTCCGCGCGTAGAAGGCCTGATCTTCCACAGGGATACCTGCTTCCTTAAGACCCTCCCGAATCAGGTCGATGGAATGCTTTGAAACCCAGGATGTGGAGAATACCACAGCCTTTTTTGCATCCTCCTTCTTCAGCGTTTTTAAATACTCCTTAAGATTCTTATCAAGACCGTAAGCATAAAGGGCTCCGCCAATAAAGAGTACATCAACTGGTTCTTTGATCGCTGCATCACTGGTATCCACTGATACTGCGCTGACTCCGGCTCCTTTTGCGATAGCCTCGGCCAGAGCCTTCGTATTGCCTGATCTTGAATAATATCTAACTGCCGCACTCATATATAACACTCCTTCCTCATCTTGCTATTATCAATCCAATTATTTTCTGCTGCTCAATCAGAGTCTACATGATGATAATGCCTGTTTTTTATTGCAGAACCTTCAATATCCGACTCTAATTCATGACAAATTTAGTATTGCGTGCTTTTTTATTGTGTGCAACTGCTTATATTATACACATTATCCTTTTTTAGTCAATATACAATTTCTGATTTTTATCATATTATGAAATATTAATTGGTATATTTCTCATTATCAAGAACGCCTCTGCGTTCTTGGCGCCGGATTCGGGTCAGCTCAGCTGACATAATTCCAATCCGAATCCGTGCGCATCCGCCGGAGGCTTTAATCTCTGACGCGGATATACAATCCAACTCGGAGAGAAGTTAACACTTGGGCATTCATCTCATGAATGTCATGCGAAAACTGCGTCAGAGATTAAAAGAACCCGAAAACCATGCAGACTGATATCTGCTGCATAGTTCCCGGGATTGTTTAATCGTTATCTCCTTGGGGATTGGTGTTTATTTCCTGGCCAGTTTACGAACAAGAATACAGATCAGGATGGTCACAACCATATCCGGCAGGGTATTACCCACAATGATATCGATCCGCATCAGGAAGCGGTATATGATAAATCCCAGCAGCCAGATGACCAGGTTGACCATATCAAAGGCTTCATCCTCACTGTCTCTCTTAAGCAGGAAGAAGTCAGCAATCTGAATGGCTATCATGGGTGCAAAAACCGAACCGATAAAATAGAGAAATTCCGTAATATCCGTCAGGGGCAGAAATATCGCGGCTGCCGTTCCTATTACGGTAACCAGAACCGCCATCCATTTTCCACTAATCTTTGATGAAAGGGTTTCGCTGGAGATTCCGGCGGAATATGCATCAAGAAATGTGGTTGTCACCGTGGAAAATACGATAATCAAAAGCCCTGCGATGCCAAGGCCTGCCTTAACCATTATCATGGCAATGTCCGATTCTCCCGTAAATATGGCAGCCCCCATGCCGATGACGTACATCCAGCAGCTGACCAGGCCGTAAGTGATGGCACTGGCAGCCGTTGCCTGGACCGGTTTCTCCGCCTCTCTGGTGTAATCGCTGATCAGGGGAAGCCAGGACAGGGGCATGGCCACAGATAATTCCACTGCGGCGCCGAAGGTCATGGCATCCTCAGAAATAGGAATCATGGATCCTTTTCCAAAGATAACTATACATAAAACGATGGTCAGCAGAAAAAGGGCTGCCATGGCAACTGTGTTGACCTTGCCCAGGTTCTCAATACCGATCAGAATCCAGACGATAATCAGGCCGCCGATCACCAGGCACCAGACATAGGAACCGGTATTCCATATACCGCCTGCCGCCAGGGCCCCGTCATAGATCATGATGGCGGTCCAGCCTACCAGCTGGACGATATTAAGCACGGAAAAGAGCAGGCCTCCCTTGCTGCCGAAACTCATCTGGGCTGTCTCCATGGCAGACTTTCTCACTATTCCTCCGATAAGGCCGGCAAGGAAGAGCATGGTGCAGCCTATGATATGTCCGATAAGAACAGCTGCCAGTCCCCGGGAGAAGCCCAGGGGGGCAAAGTAAGTTCCCGTCAGAATCTCCGCGATGGAGACACCGGCCCCAAACCAGATGAGGCTGTTCTCAAATACACTGGTCCTTCTCTCAGTCATCCCAGTCATCCAGATCAGCCTCCTCTCTGTAATCACCAGTCAGATTAAATGCATGATTCATCGGACCTGCACCGGAACCCAGGTCAAGCATATCTGAGAGGGCTCCCGAGATATAGCTTTTGGCTCTGGCAACGGATTCCGCCAGGTCAAAGTCCTTGGCCAGGTTGGAAGCAATGGCGCTTGAAAGGGTACAGCCGGTTCCATGGGTATTGGGATTGTCAATCCGCCGTCCCCTAAACCAGGTCAGCATCCCGGCCGTATAGAGAAGATCATTGGCATCATTGATGCTGTGTCCTCCTTTTAAAAGGACGGCGCATCCATGGGCGTCTCCGATCTGCTTTGCGGCCTTCTTCATGTCATTCTCATCTTTGATGGTCATTCCTGAGAGTATCTCCGCTTCCGGAATATTGGGAGTAATCACTGTCGCCAGGGGCAGAAGCTCCTTAATCAGTGTCTCCACCGCATCAGTTTTCAATAGAGAGGACCCGCTGGTGGCAACCATAACCGGATCCACCACCACATTTTTTGCTTTGTAAAATTTAAGTTTCTCTGCGATCACCTTGATCAGCTCAGCGGAAGAAACCATCCCGATCTTTACGGCATCAGGATAAATATCCTCAAACACTGCGTCAATCTGCTGTCCTAAGAATTCAGGAGTCGCTTCCTGAATTGCCCTCACGCCGGTTGTGTTCTGTGCTGTCAATGCTGTGACCGCACTCATGGCATATACCCCATTCATGGTCATGGTCTTGATATCTGCCTGAATACCGGCGCCTCCGCAGGAATCGCTGCCTGCGATTGATAATGCTGTTTTCATCATCTCAGTCTCCTTTCCTGTGCAACTGCATTATTTTTATATAGCGATAAAAAGTGGTGCCCCCGATTTACCGCTTGAAGCTCCTGACCTTCGATTAGGATCAGAGCATGCTTCCCTTATTAATTTTGTAATTTAGCTCTTATAAGTATGATATGACTGAGCCAAAATAAGAAACGGTTATTATTACCTTGTCAGCTTTTTGGCAATCTCCAGCAGAATCTCTGCCTCAGTTTTGGGATCTTCCGCCTTCATAATGGCTGATACCACGCAGATTCCCGCAATACCGATTCCTTTTAAGACATCCGTATTAGTCTTATTCAGCCCCCCGATGGCATTGACCGGGATAGGTACGGTCTTGCAGATGGCATCCAGGGTCTCCGTGGATGTAAGGACGGTCTTTACATGGGTCGTGGTGGGGTAGATGGCTCCCACACCCAGATAATCTGCCCCCTGCTCATAAGCCTCCAGGGCCTGAGGCACTGTCTTGGTGGTTGCCCCGATGATAATATCCTCTCCAAGAATCTTTCTGGCGGTTTTTACAGGCATATCGCTCTGCCCCAGATGAACCCCTTCTGCTCCCACAGCCATGGCCACATCAATCCGGTCATCAATGATCAGAGGCACATTATACTTTTTCGTCAAATGGTGGACCTTTTCGGCTATGGCGATGTATTCCCGGGTGCTTTTATCTTTCTCCCGCAGCTGAAGAAGGGTTGCCCCGCCCATCAAACCCTGCTCCGTCCGATATAAAAACTCTTCTTCATCACAGAATGTAGAATCAGTGATAAAGTAAAGGGTTGGGTTGAATTGTTTCATGTATTAACTTTCCTTTCTTTATACATACAGATAATCATTCAGTACCGGCTGCAGGCCTGCCCCTTCCATATCCTGATACATGGTCTCAAGGCTCCTGCCATCATCGATCTCAAACTGTTCATCGCCCTGGGCTTCCTCTGTCTCGGTGCCGCTGTACTTGCTCTCATGGTCGCCGATTCCCGTGGAGACGCCGGCCGAAATCTTGGTGGCGGCGATCTTTACAATTCCGTTCCTGAATTCCGCACTCTCCCTGGATGATACGGTGATGCCCACAAAGGGCAGGAAGATCCGGTAGGCACAGATAATCTGACAGAGCTGGCGCTCATGGACATCTAAAGGATTGATCTTATCATTATTGATGATGGGACGAAGCCTGGGGCAGGATAAGGACATCTCCGCGTAGGGATACTTTCTCTGCAGGTAATAGACATGGAGGGCACTTGCCAGGGCGTCCTTCCTGAAGTCAGCCAGGCCTAAAAGGGCAGAAAAGGCCACACCCCGCATGCCGCCCATCAGGGCACGCTCCTGGGCATCAAAGCGGTAAGGCCACACCCTCTTATGTCCCAGCAAATGTAATGTCTCATACTTGTCTGTGTCGTAGGTCTCCTGGAAGACTGTGACATAATCTGCCCCACACTCATGCAGGTAGCGGTACTCATCGGTATTGACCGGATAGATCTCAAGACCCACCATCCGGAAATACTTCCTGGCCAGCTTGCAGGCCTCCCCAATGTATTTCACGTCTGACTGGCTTCGGCTCTCTCCCGTCAGAATCAGAATCTCCTCCATGCCGGAGTCAGCGATGACCTTCATCTCCTTTTCAATCTGCTCCATGCTAAGCTTCATGCGGCTGATATGATTGTAGCAGTTAAATCCGCAGTATACGCAATAGTTCTCACAGTAGTTGGCAATATATAGGGGGGTAAAGAGATAGACCGTATTGCCGAAATGCCTGCTGGTGATCAGCCTTGCT
This sequence comes from Eubacterium sp., assembly GCA_017459345.1. GTDB lineage: Bacteria > Bacillota > Clostridia > Lachnospirales > Lachnospiraceae > Anaerobutyricum. Next base: position 45,373 of record JAFUDC010000032.1, on the reverse strand, counting down.
TTCTGGGCCATCTGCTCTAAGAAGGGCTCCGCCGCCGGCGAAAGTAAGGCCTTGAAATCATCAAGGCTGCAGGTCTCATGCTCCAGGGCGGCCTTCACATCCTTTGCAGTATAAACGGAATAGTCATAAGAATTCATCTGCCCCATCACCTTAGAGCAGATGTCGGAATCAATCTGTTCCATCCCCGGCAGATATTCCATATGGTCCTTTCTGGAAGTCGGATCTGTCTCCAGGCGGTGCTTCCGCTCCAGAGCCTTTTGGGATAAATATTCGGAATCTACAAAAAACTGGTTTTCCATAAAGTATTATTCTCCATACAATTAATTTCAGTTAATCAAGAAGGCCTCGGCCTTCTTTGCACCGAAGGCTTTAATCTCTCAAGAATCCGGTCAAAGGATCTGAGGAGGATGCTCCCCTGGTCAGAACCCGGCCAAGACCGGCCAGATAGGCCTCCCTTCCTGCCTCGATGGCCTTCTTAAAGGCTGAGGCCATTAGGGTCAGGTCGCCTGCTGTGGCCAGGGCAGTATTTGCCATGATGGCGGCGGCTCCGGCTTCCATGGCCTCACAGGCCTGGGAAGGCTTGCCGATCCCCGCATCCACGATAACTGGAAGATCAATCTCATCAATCAAGATCTGGATAAAGTCCTTTGTGGCAAGACCCCGGTTTGAACCGATAGGGGATGCCAGAGGCATGATGCTGGCAGCACCTGCATTAGCCAGGTCTCTTGCAACGTTCAGGTCAGGATACATATAGGGCATAACAATAAAGCCTTCATTGACAAGGATCTCTGTTGCCTTTATGGTCTCATAATTATCCGGCAGCAGGTACTTGGAATCCCGCATAATTTCAATCTTTACAAAATCACCGCAGCCCAGCTCTCTGGCAAGTCTGGCGATACGGACTGCCTCCTTGGCTGTCCTGGCTCCGCTGGTATTGGGCAGCAGGGTCACACCCTCTGGGATATAGTCCAGGATATTTTCCTGGTCTTTGGTATTGGCCCGGCGGACAGCCAGGGTAATGATCTCCGCACCGGCATCCTTGACCGCTGCCTCGATCAATTTCATAGAGTATTTACCGGATCCCAGGATAAAACGGGAATTAAATTCATGTCCGGCAATCACTAATTTGTCATTGTTCATATCTTTATTCCTTCTTTCTTCTTGAATAGCTTAGGGATCCAACTCCCCTGACAGGATTCGCAGAACCATATGAGCCTGGTGGGCCCCGCAGGCCATCACTCTGGAGGATACCAGGCCGATGTCATCCCGGACATCACTGACCCCGTCCCCGCTCAGATAAAAACGCTTCATGATCCGTCTGGTTTTAATGGTGTTGGCAGACCCAAAGCCAGCCATACCCGATCCAGCCACCAGATACTTTTCCGGCATCTTCTCAAGGACCAGGTTGACCAGCATGGCCTTGTTCTCTGCATTGTCAAAGGCTTCACAGATGATATCTGCTCCGGAAAGGAGCTTAACTGCATTCTCCTCATCAATCCGTGCTGTGTGAACCTCTGTCACCACATAGGGAGCAATCTCCTTCAGATTCTCAGCAAGAGCCTGGGTCTTGAACATGCCGATCTGGCTTGCTTTATATTGCTGACGATGAAGATTCGTGATATCCACTTTGTCAAAGTCAATCAAGATTAACTTACCAATACCTGCTCTGGCCAGAGATATGGCGATATTGGAGCCCAGACCTCCCAGGCCGCAGATGGCCACTGTGGCAGAGGAAAATGCCTCCTGCCTCTCCTTTCCATGCCTGTCAGCCAGTGCCTGGTACCATTTATCCTTTGTGGGGATCGGACTCGATATACCTTTGACAGGCTCTTTTTTACTGGAAACAAACTGATCTGACATCTTCATATCAGCCGCCCCCCACAAAGCTGACAACCTCCACTGTGTCTCCATCCTGCAGAATCGTCTCTTCATACTGCGCCTTTGGCACAATCTCCTCATTACGCTCCACGGCTACGGTCCGGGGATCATAATCCATCTCCTTAAGGCACTGGGATATGGACTTCCCGGCCGCCTGTCTGGCCTCTCCATTAATCATAACCATATATTCACCTCCAATTATATCTCTTCAAACCTTGCTCCCATGCGGTTCCTCCAGGACATTTTGCATATGGGCGAAAATAAAGAAGGGAGCTGCCCTTCGGACAACTCCCAATCATACGTATCATAAATCACATCCCTACGTTGGCATTATCCAAATCAGGTTTCCGGTCGAAGGTCACACCTTCCTCTCAGCCTGTACTACAAGCTCCCGCTGCATCTTTTATATAATACTACTACACTAATAAAAAAACAAGTAGGAATTTATTAATCAAAGTACCATCGGCTTTAATCCAGCTTAATCCGCATTTACTTTTTTCGCTTACAATAAATGGTCAGTTTATTATTCGTAATATCTTCTGATTCCATCCATGATCATGGAAAAGTCAATCTCACACTCCCCACCTGATATGGCAATGGGTATCTTCGAGTTGAAATCATAAGTCCTTGGCTGGTATTCTTCCTCATCAAAGGAATGTACTGTAACAGTCTGAAACTTTGGGTCTACAATCCAGTACTCCCGGACTCCGGCATTCTGATACTTATACAGCTTCAAAATCATATCCTTGGACCTGGTAGATGGAGACAGGATCTCCACCACAAGGTCGGGAGCGCCTTCATAGCGTATGGCATGGATATCATAGTCCCGGCAGATGACCAGCAGGTCCGGCTGCACCATGGTGTAGTTATCCATGTCCAGCCTTACATCGCAGGGTGACAGGTATACCTCACAGGGCATATCATGATGGTCAGCGCACCTGCGGAAAAGAACATACAGGTCTCCGAGAATCTTCTGGTGAATCATAGCAGGGGTCTCCATATCATAAAAGACCCCATCGATAAGCTCTACCCTCTGATCGTCCGGAAGGGAATAATAGTCATCGATCGTATACCGGCATTTATTAGGGCTGACCTTATAAGTAAGGCCGGGATCACCCAGTTTATTCGGGCTTATGTCATGTGTATCCGTATATCTCACACTGCTGCCTGTCCCATGGAGCCTGCTTCCCACAGAATCAGGGCCTCTTCTGGTCCCAGATGTCTCAAGAACCCGTTGGAGGGCTTCAAGAGTCAGCTTCCTTGGAGACTTGGTCACCCCGCCAAATATCTTCTGCACAGTGCTTACGGGCACCCCCGCCTGCCTTGCCAGCATCTCATTGGTCAATCCCAGCTCTTTCTTTCTGTTCTTCATCTCGTCAATTGTCATCCTATCCCCCCTGACCATGGACAAAAATCTCAAGAAGATTCCAGATGAATTCTATGATGTCATAGGCATCTCTGCGAACTGCAAAAACGCCATTCTGATATCCATATTGTACTCCATATGGTTTGTATTGTCAATCGCATTTTATCCATATGGAAAAAGTTCAGACTCATTAATTCCGAAAAAACAGCCAGGACAAGATTGAGCAGGAAAGAGTATCTCCCTCCTGCCCGGTTTTACTTAAGTTTTATGGTATATGATTTAGTCAGATCCGGATTGCTGTTATGCATGCATGTCATTCCGGTAAAATGTATCCTCTCATCCTCTGCCATCTTTTTCAGAATATCCATATGATCAGTCATTTTCTTTGACAGCTGACAGGGCTCAGCCTCAGCCAGTCCCGCGATCAGCAGGGACTGGGACATCTTAAGGCAGATATGCATGATGGATCCCTCCAGCCAGGGCTGACACTGTTTCATCAGATAAACTTCCGATTGGCCACAGAAATCCCTGTAATATTCCTCCCCCACTAAATTCATGGTTCCCACCGGATCAGCCAGAGAAAATACCCGGCAGCCTGCCTCTGCACAGGCCTTAACATAAGCTGCCGAAGCATCTGCTATCCTGTGGAGAACGTCCTTAAGGAGGTCCCCTTCTTCCTCAAAGCATAGATAAAGATTCATGGGATTCATGATTGCCGACAGGACGGAGAAGGGAGACTCCAGCTCAAGGACAAGGGACTTGTCTGCATAGTGAGGAATGGTTTTAATCACAGCCTGAATCATGGGATCTGACAAAAGATCCAAGTCTATATCCAGAATGTCCGCAAGGTCTTCCAGGCAATATATGGATGGGTTAAAAAAGCTTCCATCAGCAAGGAGCCTGCCGGCATAGACCATGGATTCGAGATTCTGCCAGATGGGGAGAATATATCTGGACCTGCCCGGCTGATCTGCGTTTTCCTCCATAAGCCGTCTGACCTCATTCTCATCACAAAGCAAGGCCAGGGTCTTCTGGTCCGGACTGGTTATAGTTTTTCTGTTTTCTATGGAAGGACAGGTCCAGCTGACAGTCCTTAAAGTAAGTTTCTTTATCATAATCTGCTTCCTTTAGCAAAATCCAGGCAGTTTTATTTGTGGGCAAGATATCTTAGTCGTCCGCTGGTATACAACTCCTGTCAGAGAGATGCTGACTATGGCATTCATGTTACTACTGAAGTCACGAAAATTCTGCGTCAGAGATAAAAAAACATGTGCTCCAAATAGAGATCATTAAAGAGCTTGTGATTGGACAGATTGATCTCCTCCGATATCTCTGTGATATGGTGAAAACGGTCAGCCAGTTCCGGATTGGCGGCGAACATGCAGGCCCCATTCATAGAACTGTTTCCCACTGCCACGATACGGTCAGCCAGTTCCTCCGGCAGCATACCGATTCCCACTGCCTTATGGCAGTTGATCTTCTGTCCGAAGCCACCTGCCAGATAGAGCCGGTCCACCTGGTCGTAGGTAATTCCATAGGAAACCAGAAGAATCTCTATCCCTGCCCGGATTGCCGACTTGGCCAGCTGGACCTCCCTGATATCCTTCGCAGAAAATGTAATTCCTTCTGCCAGGGGATAGCCCTCTTCAAACCAGGCATCATCCAGAAGTCCCGTTTCATCCACAATCTCTTCCTTAACCAGCTCATAGACCGTCTCCAGGACACCGGTTCCGCAGATTCCCACAGGGGCACTTCCTGCTATGGTAGTAATCCTCGTCTGTCCATCCTCAATATGCACCGTATCAATCGCTCCTGGTATTCCGGCCAGGCCGCAGCTGATATTTCCCCCCTCAAAGGCGGGTCCAGCTGCTGTAGATGTCGCCAGGATACGGTCCTTGTTCCCAATCAGCATCTCCCCGTTGGTTCCCAGATCGACCAGGATGGATACCTGTTCCCTCCGGTCTATATCACAGGCCAGGATTCCACTGACTATATCCGCACCCACATAGGTAGAGATGCCGGGGAGAATGGTCATATTCCCATAAGAGTGCAGGCTGATATCCACAGGGGTAAAGGGATATAAGCCCAGGCCCTGGCAGGATAAGCCCTGGAGCAGGTGCTCCATGGTGGTGTTGCCGGAGATTATGACCGGGATATTCACATCCTGGATCTGTTCGGCAATACCCAGCTGCCGGCACAGATAGCTCAGGTCATCCATAACCAGGCCCTGAAGCCTCCGACCTTCTCCCTTGTTTGCGGCATCAATCCTGCTGAGCACATCGGCCCCATAGGATCTCTGATGGTTGAGGCAGGTCACTGTATGGAAGGCTGCGCCATCAGAAATATTAACCAGGCTGGCAGCGATTGTTGTGGTTCCCAGGTCGATAGCAAGCGCAGTGCCCTCAAAGCTGTGCCCGTGACCTGTACTATCTGCGGCAGCCCGATTCGCATTTACATCAGGGGAACCTATAGCTGCAAGCTCATCCGCCGCAAAGGAATCCGCTGCGGCGATCTCGTCCTCCCTGTAATCCGGAACTTCCATAACACAAGATCCATCCACATAAGTCAGACAGGCCAGTCTCCAGCCATCTTCTATCTCCTGGTTGGAAAGACATGACTGCTGCCTGTCATCCGCTTTTGGGGCCTCTGTCAAAAACCGTACCTTACATTTACCACATGTGCCCCTTCCACCGCAGTAAGCAGGAAGAAAATGTCCATCCTCTCTCAAAGCATCTAGAAGGGACTTACTTTTATCATTTATGCGAGTCTCAATCTTTTTCAAAGCATAATCCTCCCTGCAGCTGATATCACTGTTCTCCACTTAATACCCATTTTTGTCTATTCAGAACCAGACATCCGGTTTGCCCAAACCAAGGCCAGGAGAAAGATGACTCCTCTGAAACAGAGCTCCAATCCCTGACCCAGCCATACTCCGTCAAGGCCCATGCGGCCTGCCAGAAATGCAGCTAAAGGGATGCGGACAAACCACATGCTGATTAAAATCAGAATACTTGGTGTTCTTGTTTTACCCAGGCCTCTGTATACTCCTTCAGCAACAATGGAGGCTCCGAATAGGGGCTCCACATATACGATCAGACGGAGAACCCGGCTTCCGGCCACGCGAACTGCCGGATCCGGCGTCATCATATGCATCATACCGGGGGCTGCCAGATATAGAAAAACCGCCATAATCCCCATGGCCAGCATACCAAGGCCGATGGAAAGCCAGCCCAGCCTCTTCATCAGCTTGGCCCGGCCTGCCCCCTTTGCCTGCCCCACGATGGTGGTGGCCGCTGCGCTGATACCATATCCGGGCATATAGCAGATACTCTCCGCTGTCACAGCAAAAGAGTTGGCTGCGATGGCTATGGTACCGAGAGGAGCCACAATGTAGGTCCCTGCCACATAGGCCGCCCCCATGATCACGGAGCTTGCCATCACCGGAAGGGAGACTCTAAGGTCCCGGATGATATCATTAAGCGGAAACACCCAGCCCTCTCCTTTTCTAAGATGCAAATCTTTCGATTTAATCAGGAGGCTCCCCAGCATCAGTAATGCACAGCAGATGGAAGCTAGGGATGTTCCGATGGCAGCGCCGGTAACCTTCAGGCCTGCTCCGGGAATATATACATTTCTTCCAGCAAATGTAGTGGTCCGTCCTGGGAAAATAAGAAAAAAGTTGAATATCACATCCAGAATGCACATGAGAACATTAAGCACGCTGGGTGTCCTCATGTCGCCGCTGCACTGAAGCATTCCTCCCGCCGTGTAGATGATCCCCAGGAAGGGAAGGGTTATCCCGTATATCATAAAATAGGATGAGGCATCCTTTTGAATTGCTTTAGCTCCTCCAAGCCAGCCGGGAAGCTGGCGGTGGACTGCAAGAACGACAGTCATAACGCAGAGACTTAAGACCAGACTGGTGATAAGGCCATACTTCACCGTCTCCCTGGCCTTATCCGGCCGGCTGCCCCCGATCCGGTAGGCCACCTGGACCGTAAAACCCACACCGATAGCATTACACAGGCCGCTGGTCAGCCAGGTGGTTGACGACACCAGGCCCACCGCGGCAGATGCACCCGCCCCGAGCCGTCCCACCATGGAGGCGTCAATATATTCCATGATGATGCTGGAGACCTGGGCCAGGATGGCAGGGATACTGAGCAGGATTACCATAATAAGCTGATCTTTCCTGGTCAAAGCCTCCCCTCTTCGCATCTTTTCCAATAGTAATTCGTTCATTGAGTATTCTTCCTTTTTCTGAATTATTTTTCTCTGAAAAAACATTCAGAATCAAGAAGAATTATACTATTTTACTATGTAAAGTCAAGCTTTCTGTTCCGGTAGATACTCCAATATCTCGCTATCGTCTTCGCAAGCCTCTTCGATATTGACGTAAACTGCCAGGATATCAACTATAGCAAGATATTGCCTCATCATCTCAGAGTGCATGAGACGGATCGTCTCCACATCCATCTGATTACCGGCTGTTTCCAATCTGACGGCCAGAGCTGACAGTTCATTCATCACTTTTTAATGTTTTTTTACTTTATGGTATTTCTGTTGTAAAAAATCTTAATAAATATAAAACAAAGCACTTGCCAAATACTATTTTTTGTTTTATAAAGACTTCTGTGTGCATCCCCTGGAGGGCAAAAAAACCCCTTTATTCAATCTCAAATGCAGAGCAACACAGAAAGGACTCCCATGAACCCCATCGTCATCTTCATGCTGCTTTTTGCGGCTATCGGTTTTATTGACAGAACATTTGACTTAAAGCTTGGCACCGCCGAACATTTTATGACCGGCTTTTCCATGATTCCCACCATGCTGATCTCCTCCGTGGGAGTAAGCTCCATCGGAGTTATGCTGATCCGTAATCATCTGATCGCAATTCAGAAGGCTTTAAGCAGTCTTCCCTTTAACTCCGGGGTTATCCTGGGTGCAATCCTGGCGCCTGACCTGGGAGGTCTGCCCATCTGCAGCCAGCTCTCGGATCAGCCAGGTATCATCCTGATGAACGGGGTTATACTTTCTTCAATTTTGGGGCAGACTGTGTCCTTTCAGATTCCTGTCTTCCTGGCCAGTCTGAAGAAGGACTACCATGACCGGATCATCCGGGGCTTTATCATGGGCATCGCCATGGTGCCTGCCGGTTTTCTTATGGCAGGCCTTATCGCCATCCTCATGACCGGATTATCTGCTAAGGATTTTTTCAGGGAGTTTATTCCTGTCTTCCTCTTCTGCGGCTTTCTGATGCTGGGACTTATTAAAAAAACAGAGCTGACTGTGAAGATCGTTCACAGGGCAGCCCTGTTGGTTCAGTGGGTTATATTTGCCATGTTCTTTTTTACCATGCTGGGAGTCTTCTTTCCCCGCTTTGCCTTCGTGGATGCCTCCTTTGCGGCGGAGAATGCCTTCTCCATTGTAAAGTCCTGTACCATCGCAGGCGGTGCCCTGGTGCTCTCGGACCTGGTCCTTAAGTTCTTCCCAGGCCCCATCCGCTGGCTTTCTGCTAAACTTGGCGTCAACGAAAGCTCCGTCCTGGGTCTGCTCCTTGGCATGGCCAATTCCCTGGCCTTCCTTCCCATCTTCCATAAGATGGATGACAAGGGAAAGATCATGAACTGTGCCTTTTCCGTCAGCGGTGCCTACCTCATCGGGGGACAGCTGGGCTACATCTCAAGTCTGACCGACTCCCGCAGTGTGACCGTCTATCTGCTTGCCAAGGCGGTATGCGGGATCCTGAGTGTGGTTCTGGTCAGCCGGATATCGGTCAATGACCCGGCATCCTGATACTGCATGGAAATAAACATCAGCCTTTTTCCTTGATATCACCTAATTACAGATACCTGTCAATCAGAGTCATAACCAGCAAAAACCCGTTCCCCAGGCGCTCTCTTTTCTTCGCAAGCTTCTTCCGCTGCCGCCTGGAGACCTTCTTTGGTTTTGCTCTTGCTGCATTTCTTACCTTAAAGCTATTTTTATCCGCTCTGTCTCTCCTATTCTTCATCGAATCTTTCTTGTTCCTCTCATCCGCTCAGGACATCTCAATCATTCCCAGGCTGCTAATCCCTCTTTCAGTGAGTTCTCTCATCCCAGCAGGTCCTTAAGTGTCTCCATCATCTTAGGTATATCATAGGGCTTGGCCAGGTGGCCGTTCATCCCGGCCTTTAATGCCAGCTGCCGGTCTTCTTCGAAGGCGTTGGCGGTTACGGCTACGATGGGCACCTCTGCCTTGTTCTTATCAGGAAGGTCCCGTATTAATCCGGCGGCTTCATAGCCATCCATGTTGGGCATCTGGATATCCATCAGGACCACATCATAGGTCCCGGCAGGGTGATCTGACATGAGCTGGACTGCCTCTGCTCCGTCCGAGGCCACATCGATGATAAAGCCGGCTTCCTGAAGGATGGCCACGGCGATCATCTGGTTCATCTCGTTATCCTCAGCCAGGAGGATCCGCCTTCCGGTAAAATCAACCTGTCCGGGCTCCTCTTTCTTCTCCTCCTCTTCCTTATGGAGGAAGGGTCTGGCCAGTACATTTCTCAGTTCGGACATGAAGATGGGCTTGGAGCAGAAGTCTGTGACGCCGGCTTCCCTGGCCTCCTCCTCGATATCAGCCCAGTCATAGGCAGTCAGAATAATGATTGGAATGGAATCTCCAATCACCTTGCGGATCCGGCGGACGGTCTCAATCCCATTCATATCCGGCATCATCCAGTCGATGATGTAGGCCCGGAACTCATCTCTCTGGTCCAGAGCCTGTCTGGCCCGGATCACTGCCTCCTTGCCGGAGCTGGTCCAGTCAGGCCGCATACCGATGTCGTTAAGCATGGTGCAGACGGACAGGCAGGTGTTGGTATCATCATCGGCCACAAGAACCCGCAGGCCTTTAAGCTCCGGTATCTGCTCAAACTTTGTGGGGCTGCCGCTGAGCTTACAGGGGATATCCACCACAAACTCGGTCCCCTTTCCAATCTCACTGTTGACATAGATGGTTCCGCCCATCATATCCACGATTGATTTGGTGATGGCCATGCCCAGCCCAGTGCCCTGAATACCGCTTACCGTGCTGGTCTTCTCCCTGGTAAATGCCTCAAAGATCGTTTTCAGGAATTCTTCACTCATACCGATGCCGGTATCTTTGATCCGGAACTCAAAGGCAGTAGTTCCGGTTGATAAAGAAGGCTTCTCAATCACCCGGAAAGTTATGGTTCCCCCGTTTGGGGTGAACTTAATGGCATTGGAAAGGATATTTAAAAATACCTGGTTCAAGCGCAGCTTATCGGCAATGATATCTTCATTTACCACATCCTGGGTATCGATGAAGAGATCCAGCTGCTTGGCCGAGACATTTGCCTGGATGATGGTCCGAAGGTCATGGATCAGCTCGGGTAAATGTACCTCCGTCTCGTCCAGGGTCATCTTGCCGCTCTCGATCCGGCTCATGTCAAGCACATCGTTGATCAGACTTAAGAGGTGCTGGCTGGAAACAGAGATCTTGGAAAGATAATCCTTCACCTGTTCCGTGTTATCGATATGGGAGGCTGCCAGAGCCGTAAAGCCCACGATGGCGTTCATGGGAGTCCGGATATCATGAGACATATTGTTAAGAAATGCGGTCTTGGCCCGGTTTGCATGCTCTGCCACGGCCAGGGCGTTGGACAGGGCTTCCTTCTGGGCCATGTCTTCCCTGACAATTCCCGTAACATTACTATGGTATCCCCGAAGAAGGATCCTGCCGTCATCTAAGACCGTGGCAGCCCCGCCGCAGCGCACGTAGAGGGGCCCCCACTGGGGGTGCTCCCAACGGTAGGTATTCTCAGAAACCTTACCTTCAATCATCTCCCCAACACTTTTAAGAACCGAGGCCTCATCCTCGGGATGAATTCTGGAGTACCAGTCGGCGTAAACCTCTTCCTCGGTCATCTCTCTCCCTGAAAGGCCCAGAAGCTCCATCATCTTGGCATTCCCCCGCATCTTGGACTCTGTTCCGTCCTTAAGCTCGATATGCCACATACCAAAGCCGGCCTCAGCGATGATATCCTCCGCATCGGCAAGCTCTTTTTTGCTCTGTTCCAGCTCTCTGGACTTCTGTTCCTGCTTCTTCTGCTCTAAGCGCAGCTCCGTGGTATCGCTCTTTAAGACAATGCAGTACTCCGACTCAGGGTCTACGGAGTAGAAGTCAAACCTCTTATAGAAGTTGCCATCCTCCATATCCACCTCAATATCAACGGAGTAAGGCTCCCTCTCCGGGAACATCTTAAAGACCATCTCAAGGCTCATGGCCTCCCGGATCTCCTGCCGGTAAGCCTCATCATATCTTAATGCAGGTATGATCTGACCTTCCAGGTATTCTTTATAAGAACCATGCTTTTTATTCGGGAAGATGTTGCCATGCTTAATCAGCTCCCGTTCTCCGATGGCCACATCATAGCGGTCTCTGGCTATATAGGCAACCAGGTCAAACTGTTTGGCAAGAATCTTACCGTGGATGGTGGAGGCCAGCTTCTCCGGATTATTGGGCTCCTCTTTCAGGAAGGCCACAATGTCTCCGGTCAGCGGGTGGCGGGTCAGGTTGGCCGTCAGCTTCACATAGGTGACCCGGCCGTCAGCCAGTCTGGTATAGAAAACCCGGCTGACATTTACCCGGCCATCCATATAGGCTCTGGTCATGGAATCAATGCCGAAAGCATCAAAAAACTCTTCCTTCTCATGTTCAATGGGCAGATAGGCGGCCCGCTGCTTCATGGCCTCTGTGTAGGCCATTCCCGCAAACCCGAGATCAAAATGCGCCTCTTCCGTTGACTCTTCCACCAGATTGGTGGTCAGGTTGACCCGGCAAAGGAGTAAGGTCTCCTCATCTGCCTGATAGAAGTTATTGCCCAGACTGGTGTAGATACTCTGCAGCCGCTCCTCATAATTCTTATACATGGTCACATCCGTATAGCTGCAATATATGTAATGGTCACCATACTCATCCATAAAAGCATAATGGGCATTTACCCACATAATATTGCCTTTGGCAGATATTTTCCGGATGGTCATGTCAAAACTGCCCTCTGACTTGTCATGCTCTCTTACCATCTGGCGGACCAGGGGCCGGTCATCCATATGGGTACTTTCCAGGAGACCGTTTCCGGTCATATATTTTAATTCATCTTCCCTGGTCTCACACTCCATCATGCTGTAGAAAGCCGGCGTCGCCGTCACCATGGTAACAGACCCATCCTCCTGCTCCTGCAGCAGGCAGGCATTATTATTCATCCTGGAAACTACCCGTAAGAAATGTACCTTGGACTCCTGTTCATCAAAGTCCGCCACATTGGTAATCACAAAGCCCAGATGTCCCTCCGGGAGGCCGGAAAGAGGCTCCATGTGAATATGCATATTGGCATAGGGGACATAGGAGGAGAAGGCATAGGGCTCCCTGGTCTGAAACTCCTCCAGTCTCTCCAGGGTGTAATCATCCATCAGATGGTCTCTGATTACAAGAGTCCCCAGACAGTCCTTATCTGTGTCATAAATCATCTTGTAATCATCAGCGAATCTCTGATTACTGTAGACAATTCGATAATCTTCAAAATTACCATCCTCATCCTTTAAGATCTCATAGATGATGATACTGACAGGAATCTTATCATAGGCAGAAGTATCGTAACCGATCAGTTTACCTTGCATTTTCATATGTATGTACCTGTTTTCCTTTTTATATCTATAATTATCAATAGGTATTACACTACACTTTATGTCCAATACACTTTATGGCAATGTCCTTGTTATGATCTGATTATAAAGTATGGTAATATGGACAGATATTCTCATAATGTCCATCCTTCATCCTGAAACCACCTGGTATGGTTCCCAGCTGGACAAAGCCCAGCCGCTCATAGAGATGCCTGGCATGGATATTGGTCTCCACCACGGCATTAAACTGTAAGACCCCAAATCCAAGCTCCCGGCCCCGAACCAGGCTGTCTTTCACCAGAGCCTCCCCGATATGCAGTCCCCGGTTCTTTGAGCTTACCGCATAGCTGGCATTGCAGATGTGACCGCAGCGGCCCACATTGTTGGGGTGAAGAATATAAAGACCCTTTATCTTACCATCGTGGACAGCCACCCCATTGTAGCTCTGCCCTGCGAAAAAGTCCTTCCCGCTAATCTCATCTAATAAATCTTCCTGGGGGAAGGCCACGCCCTCCTCTACCACCTCATTCCAGATGGCAATCATCTCCGGCAGGTCATCTTCCCTGTAAGCACGAATCAGCATATTATGTTTCTCCTGTTCTTTTTATTCACATTTTCAGCTCAGCCTTGTTCTCATACATCAGGCTGTCCGCTCTCTCAAAGACCTCCGAGACAAAGGTATCTCCGGCAGGATCAAAGTCTGACATTCCGCAGGCAATGACAACCTTCCCGCTCTCCTTGTTCTTTCGGACTGTCTCCTGCATATCCAAAAGAATCTTATGGCGGTTCCTGTAATCACTTCCCCTTAGAATGACAGTGAACTCATCCCCGCCAATTCGGTATACAGGGCTGTGTGCCCAGGTATTGCAGATGAGGGTGGATGCGGACTTGATATATGCATCTCCCTCCATATGTCCCAGGCGGTCATTGACGTCCTTTAAACCATTCACATCGCATACAAGTATGGCAAATTCCATTAATGTTTTGTCATCAACCTGCTTCTGGATCCGCTCCAAAGCCTCTGTGTAGGCCGTCTTGTTCTTTACCCCGGTAAGCTCATCAACATATGCCTTGGCTTTAGCCTGGTTGAGCCGCTCCCGGGCTTCTTTCTCCCGCCGCACCTCCTGGTCGACATTCATGACACCGATGATCAGGTGCTTGTTATCGTTGGCCCACATGATGGACATGCGGGCGTAGCGGACACTGTCTCCAAAAAGCAGGCGGTAGGTGTGCAGGATCATGTGCTTGCCCTGCAGGGCCTGGATCATGGATGACTTGGTCAGGATTCGCTGGAATTCCCGCCGGTCATCTGGATGGATTACGCGGTTGATATTCTTTAATGATATGGCAAAGAAGTCATCCCCGGAAGGCTGTACTTCCAGACTCTTATAGACATCCGTAGATGAGAACTCCATGTAATGGTCTGTGAGCATGTCAATGTAGTAGATGGTATCATACTGGTTGGCCAGACTTTCCGCAATCTGGGAGAATACTGCGCTTTCGGCCGCCATCTTCTTCATGGCATTCTCCCTCTGGATTTCGTGGTCAATGTTCATCACACCCATGATGATATGCTTATGGTCTGTTGCCCAGAAGACGGTCATACGGGTATAGGAGCTGCCCTCCGCAAGAAGGAGCCGGTAGGTCAGGGTGAAAGAGCCCTTCTCTTTCAGCTGCCGGAGCATGGTCTTCTTGTCAAGGGCATTAAAAACCCTTTCCCTGTCCTCGGCATGAATGATCATGGAGACATTTCGCTGGGAAGCACCGAAAAAATCGTAGCCCGTGGGACTGATATTGAATTCCTTATAGGCGTCTGTGGCCGTGAACTCAATATACTCGTCCGTCTCTGTATCGACATAATAAATCATGCCATACTGGTTGGCCAGGCTCTCGGCAATGTGGGAGAAAATGATATTCCGCTCATTGATCTTCTTCAGTTCCTCCTGCCGTTTGACTTCCGCATCGATATTATCTATGGCAACAATCAGCTTTTCTCCATCGTCTGTGCGCACGGCCTTCAGACGGACATGGTGGGCTTCCCCGTTCATGATCAGTCTGTATTCTAACTGGAAGGTCCGTCTGTGTTCCGTCTGTCTGATTATATTATCCTTGGTAAACTCACTTAAGAGAAGTCCCTGATCTTCCGGATGGATGACCCTTAAGCTGTTCTCCCGGGATTCATTGAAGAAATCGCTGCCTTCCGGAGGAATTTCCAGATCCTTGTATTCATGACTGGCAGAGTACTCGATATAATGATCATCAGCAAGATCCACATAATAGATGGTGGCGTAACGGTCAGCCAGGGTGCGGGCAATCTCATTATAAGTCCTGGTAGCCTGCTCAGTGCGGACGGCCTTGTCCACATTCAATACACCCAGAAAGAGACAGTCCTCATCGCCTGATGCATCATGCAGGATGCGCATGGTGTGGTAGATGGGTTTTCCGTCAATCATCAGACGATAGACAACGGAAACCGCATCATCATTATGGAGTTTCTGAAAAAGCTTCTCCTTGGTGAGGATTTCGGATACCTTGTCCCAGTCGTCAGGATGGACAACCTCCCGAATATCCCGCTGACTGGCTGAAAAGAAATCCTCACCGGATTCCTGGATTTTCAGATTCTTGTATCCCTGATTAGTCGTATAGCAATGGTAATTATTGGTCTTTAAATCAACATAATAGACACTGGAATAATCGATCAGCAGTGCCATGGCCACCCGGGCGATAATTGAATTCACGATCCGGCTCCTCTCTGAACTTGTAAATCATACTGCCTGAACATGGCCAGGTACTCTCTTTCCACCTCTTCAAAGGGCCGGACTCTGTAGTCCGGTTTTATATGTACCTCAGGCTCGTCCTCCTCCGGCTTCTCATTTAAAAGACAGGTTAAATCATACCACAGAAATGCATCATCAATCTCCTTTAAAAGAGTTTCTTCTTCCTCACTTAAGGCTGATCCAAGGAAATGCTCATAGATGATAGCGAGAAGCCTGGTCTCCAGCTTTTTATATTCCGGCAGCTCCAGCTTAAAAGGCCTCGGCAGATCTGACATATAGCACTCACTGGCATCATGAAGGAGGCAGGCCAGCACCAGACGGTCCGGATAACCCCTGAGGGCTGCCTCCTTTGCACATAGGATACAGTGTTCTCCCACAGACCAGAAGCTTTTAACATGGCCGTTTCCCCGACAGGTCATGGACAGGGCATGGGCGATATCTTCGATACAGATCTTGCTTCCATCAGGATTGGTCGGTTCAAAATATAAGCCGGTGTAGGTTGTGATATGATTGCTCATGATATATTTATACTCCAATCTAAAGTCTCCGTTAGAATATAACATACTTTCAGGATGATTTCTACAAATATCTCAATGCCTCGATAGGCTTTTTCCCGGCCGCCTTATTGGCGGGATAGAGACCAAATACCAGACCCACCAACATGGAAAATGTAACGGCGACTACGATAACGCCTCCGGACAGATGATAGTCTACATTTCCCACATGATTGATGATGAGCATGGCTGCACCAGAAAGAAGTATTCCTATGCCGCATCCAAGGAGACTGATGATAAAAGCCTCAATCAGAAACTGGCACATGATTGTCCCCCGGCTTGCCCCGATAGCCTTGCGGATTCCGATCTCCCTGGTTCTTTCCGTGACGGAGACCAGCATGATATTCATGATGCCTATGCCGCCAACAAGAAGGGAGATCCCTGCAATTCCCC
Organism: Eubacterium sp.; assembly: GCA_017459345.1. Taxonomy (GTDB): domain Bacteria; phylum Bacillota; class Clostridia; order Lachnospirales; family Lachnospiraceae; genus Anaerobutyricum. The sequence goes on along the minus strand of JAFUDC010000032.1, from coordinate 28,715 downwards.
CCAGCAAAAGGGTCATGGTACCGTTGACGCTCTCCATCACTTCCATGATGGAAGACTGATTGATCAGGGTGTAGGCATCCTCATCGTTATCAAATCGGGAAAGAAGCCACAACTTTAATGTACTCTCTGCCTGATCCATGGAATCCTGGTCAGCTGAGGAAGCATAAAAGCGGGTGACGTAGGAAGAGAGGCCGGATCCTGTCCGTATCAGGGTGGTGAAGGGTACATAGATATCATAGCTTTCCCCCATCATGGCGGACATGGTGTTATTCTCCTCTGCAAGAACACCGACAATCTGGTAATCCAGGCCATTGAGGGTGACAGACTCCCCTGTGACATGGGTGCTGCCGAAAAACTCCTCTGCTGTAGTGCTGCTGATCACGGCCACCATACTGTGGCTGCTGATATCCACTGATTTCAGATACCGTCCTGAGGACAGGGATTTATTCTGAATGAGGAAAAGGTCGCCGGTGGTGCCATAAACTGTGGCTGTTTCTTCATCCTCGCCGGACTGATTGATCACCATGGAGGTCTGGGCCACAGGAGCCGTCAGCTTGATTGTTTCCTCTTCCGATAATTCTGTAAGATCAGTAAGATGAATCGGTTTTCCTTTATCGTCATTGATACTTACCGAGAAGAGATTGGATCCCAGGCTATTGATGGAATCGGTCACCGAATCGGTGGCACTGCTGGTGATGGATACCAGGACTACCAGGGTAAATACTCCGATAATAATGCCCAGCATGGTGAGGAAGGATCGCATCTTGTTGGCACCGATAGATTTCCATGCCATCCTGGCAGATTGGAAAATCATAGATTCACCTCCTCTTCAGCCATACGATTTCTCTGGTCTGCCTGCTCCAATACCTGCCCATCTTTCATTCGAATCTTACGCTGGGCCTGATCAGCCACCCACTCATCGTGGGTAATCAGTACGATGGTATTGCCCTGGGCGTGGAGCTCGTGGAAGAGACCCATGATTTCCTCGCCGGTGGCAGAGTCCAGATTACCCGTAGGTTCATCCGCCAGCAGGATGGAGGGCCCTGCGGCGATGGCTCTGGCAATGGCCACCCTCTGCTGCTGTCCTCCTGACAGCTCAGTCGGCTTATGGTCCGCCCTCCTGGTAAGCTTTACCCGGCCTAAGGCCTCTTCCACTTTTTTTCTGCGTTCTGAACGACCCAACTGCTGATAAATCAGGGGCAGCTCCACATTTTCCCTGGCGGTCAGGTTACCGATAAGGTTAAAGTTCTGAAAAATAAAGCCTATTTTTTTATTGCGAATTCTGGCCAGTTCTTTTTCGGAATACTCCTCAATCAACTGGCCCTCAAGGCAATATCGGCCTTCATCTAATGTATCCAGACATCCGATGATATTCATCATGGTGGACTTGCCGCTGCCGGAAGGACCGATGATGCTGACAAATTCCCCTTTTCTGATTTTCAGGCTGGCGTGATCCAAGGCCCGGACCTCATTATCGCCAATATGATAGATCTTAGATACATTTTCAATGTCAATCATCATCACTGTCCACCCCCGTTTCCTCCGGGGCCGCCATTGCCGGAAGGCCCATTCCCGCTGTTTCCCGGGCCCCTGTTAGCATCAGAACCACCGAAATTGCCATTCGGCCTGCCGCCGTCCCCTCCGGGGCCGCCGCCCTGCATCATAAGGCTCCTCATATCCAACTCCTGATCCCCGGAAGCCAGCTGATAATACACGGTATCCCCTGCGGACAGTCCGCTGATAATCTCCACATTGCTTCCATCAGACAGGCCCGTTTCAACCTCTATCTGTCCGGAAAGAGTTCCATCCTCCTCCTGACTGGTGTAAACAAACTGTTTTTCCCCCTGCTCCTGAAGAGCCGCCACCGGAATCAGTACTGCATTTTGGGCACTGTCAGTGACGATAACCACAGATGCACTCATGCCATCCAGCATCTCATCTGTCTTATCAATGGTAATATCTACGCTGTACTTGGTATTGCCGTTACTGCTGGAAGCCGTGTTGGAAATCCCGCTTATGGTTCCTTCAAATTCCTGACCTTCCAAAGCATCCAATGTAACTTTTGCTGTCTGCCCCTCCTGGATGGAGAGGATATCAAGCTCGTCAATGCTAACGGTGACCACCGCTTTCTCCATCTTATTGATGGAAAACGCTGCCCCCTGGTAAGTACCATAAAACTCTGTACTTCGGCCTGCAGTGGATGATGATGAGGCTGACCCCGAGCCTGTGGAAATACTTCTGCTTCCCGAACCGATGGATATGGAGCCTGCGGACTTTGATCCGGCAGTATTTCCTGCCTGACCTGCTCCAGTCTGTGCACTGCCGGATTGATTCCCGCTTTTCTGGTCACTGCCCTTCCCGGTCTGACCATATTCTGACTGAGCATCTGAGGTTTGATTGCTGTTCGATTGGGCATTCTGAGTCTGATTACTGTTCGACTGAGTACTCTGAGTCTGTCCTGCTCCCGTCTGAGCATCTGTGGATGAACTCTGGCTATCACTGCCGCCAGTCTGCCCTGCCTGATTACTTCCACTGGTGGAAGAGCCCGCAATCTCCGCATTATCATTGCTGCCAGCTGCATCTGCGCTTCCTCCATTATTTGAAGAAGACTCCCCTGTACTGCCATCCACATTATCTGAGGAGGTATCCGATCCGGTTTTATAGCTTAATTCCAGTTTCAGTTTTTTACCCTGATCTGTGATAGTTCCCCCATCATAATTGCCGTCAAAAATATATCCTTCCTTTGCCGTAAGTATAACTGTTGCAGTATAGCTGGTATCCGCCTGAAATGTACTGACAGCCGGACTCCAGGAGATAGTCCCGGAATACATATCTGTTGATGAAATATTGCTTTGAGGAGCATCGCCCGGGGCAGGTGCCGTAATCTTTAGAGCTGACAGGTCTGTGATTACCTGACTCTGACTGCTGTAATCCTTAGCACTACTTTTGGAGTCCGAAAGAGTACTCGTTGATAATCTTGCCGATATCAGTGCTTTCGTCCCCGAAATTGACAGATTGGAGGCTATAGCTCCTGTTGTTCCTGATGTTGCCAGATTGGTGGCTATAGCTCCTGTCGTTCCTGATGCTGTCATATTGGAGGATGTCAGCCCTGTCTGGGAGGATGTCTTAGCTGCAGCTGTCTGGCTTGATGAGCCGGATGTCTGGCCTGAAGCGGAGCTGCCTGATGATTTGGTGCTTCCGCTCGCACTGCTGCCTGCTGATCCGGATGAATCTGAAGAGTCGGATGAACTTGAGATACTTGTGACCGTGTTGGTCGTCTCACTTCCTGCCGACACATAGACAGATGCTATCACGCCATCCGCAGTGGCTTTGATCACCGGATTCTTATAAAGCTTTTTAAGAGCCGCGATCCGATCCGTGATTTCCTCAATCTCTCCTTCAATCATCTCCTCTTCCAGGTCGGACAGATCATCATCCAGCTGGTCTTCCAGATCTTCTTTCGTATCCCCGGCCTCAATCAGCTCGCTGATCACAGAGGTCTTATCCAGCCTTGCAAGAATATCCCCTTTTTTGACCTCTTCCCCGGTCTCCACCAGAACCTCCTTCACCATCACTCCGCTGGAAACCACCACATCTGTAAGATCTTCCATGGAGATATTGCCTGTGGCAGATACCGTACTGTCAATGGTCCCGGTAGTGACCTCATAGGACTGGATCTTTGCGGCAGTCTTATTCTTCCCAGAAGAAAAGACACTTTTAGCAGATAGACCGCCCGCGACGAGGACGGCTGCCAAAAGTGTCCCTGTTATCAATAGTTTTTTCTTTTTACCCTTTGTCTTTGAGATAAATTCTTTCACATTATTCATAAGGACCTCCTTTTTAAAGTAATCTATGTCCAGATATATTTCTTTTGAGGTTATATGAATTCTGTGAAATATTTATGAATTATTTATGGAATTAACGTGTATCTTTTACCGGCAGCAATCGGCCGTCCAGGAAATGCTTTAAAGCCTGGAACTCTTGCTGTTCCTTCATCAGCCCTGATTTCTGGGATCTGAATCGTTGATCAGCATGCCGGAAAGCTTGGGCACGCCAAACATGTTGGCATAGAGATCACATTTGCAGAGGAAGAGGTAGTAGACATTCAGTCCGCACCGCCGCATGGTCTCAAAATTCGCCTGTCCCTTGGCAATCACAAGGTCAGCGCTTCTAAGCTCATCGGCAGCTTCCTCAGAAATCTCCGGGAACCAGGTTCCCATAATGTTGTTGCCGTTGCCGACCACCCTCTCAATCTGGTCCATGGATGTAAGACCCACCTGGTCTGCATCCTCCATAGTGGCGTCGTTCATGGTGTCCATACCCCTGACAACGACAGAAATGGTAAGCTGGGGATACATGGATGAAATCAGCTCAATCAGCAGCCGGTCCATGACGATCTCCCCGCAGTTGTCGGTAACATAGACAAGCTTACCGGCATCAGCCAGATCATTTTTAAGCCGGATATAGGTATCCTGGTCTAAACTCTTGCCTTCCGCCTCGGCCAGAAGCTGGTTTAAAAAGGCCTCGTCCACATGTGCCACCACGCCAAAATCGATATAATTACCCACCAGTGCAAGCTGCATGGCAAGCTTAAGCGGGTCTGCCGCCTCCCTGATTCTCTCCCTGAAGCTGTCCATCTGCTCCAGCAGCATCTCATTAAAGTGCTTCTTAATCTCAGAATAATCGTCTGTTGAGCCAAACATTTCAATTCTAAGATTATCGATATCACGGATGATAACCGGAATGGCAGTGGAGATCTCAGCCTGGGCCAGCAGGGTCATCACCCGCTGCATATACTCGATCTGCTGCTCCCTGGGTGCATCCTCCGGATATTTGCCGCTATACTTATTAAAAGCGCAGTTGATACACTCAGGAACCAGATGCTGCACATGCTCGATACGTCTTAAGATTTCCTCCATAGTAATTCCTCCCCATGATACTTCAATCGAACTCGCCTGGAAAAACAGGGCCGACTCATTTTAACTGGTCAGTTGTGTGCATAGTTATATCTACTGACATTGTAATATAGACTGTATACATTTACAATATTGAAAATATTTCCACAAAAAGAGAAAGACCGCTTTTACAGTCAGCGGTCCTTCTCAATCATAGTAAATATTCTTTCAGAGGTTCCGGTATGGATTTCCCGTACACCTCGGCCAGCTCTTCCGGACTGATATGATAATGTCCCAGAATCCATTCGCAGGTCAGGTGAACTGTTCCCAATACATAAATCCGTATGTAGATACTTAGCGTCTCATTAAGTACCTGGTCCGGCAGCAGTTTTATAATGGAATCCTTCAAGGCCTTATAATGAATCTCCTGCATATAGTAGATAAAGGAATCCATCCCCCTGGTATGGAGGAACAAATTCTCCAGATAGTCCTTCTGTGCCTGGTAATACCTTGCAGCTTCCAGCAAAATCTTCCTGTATGAATAACCCTCTGCACCCATGTTTGAGAGAATCTTCTCGATCTCCCTGGTATAATCCCAGGCAATCAGATCATATTTATCCTTGAACTGACGATAAAATGTAGCCGGTGAATAGCCGCAGTTTTCTGTGATCTCTTTTACCGTAATCTTATCGATGGAACGGGTCTGGGCCAGTTCCCGGAAAGATTCCGCAATAATCTCTTTGGCAGTCTTTCTTCTCATAATCCTCTGTTCTCCATGGATGCCAGGGCCTTATAAAGAATCTTATATAAAAAGGCAGCTTCATCATCGGTGATATTCAGGCAGCCGCCCATCTCAAGAGGCACAGCCAGGGCTTTTTCCTTAAGTGCTTCCCCGGAAGGGGTAAGATCAACCTGCAGCGTCCTCTCATCAGCGGGGGTTCTCTTTCTGCGAACCAGCCCCTGGCTCTCCATCCTCTTGAGCAGGGGAGCAAGTGTTCCGGATGCCAGATGAACCCTTTCACCCAGCTCCTTCTCAATCATGCTGCCATGTTCCCATAAAACCATCATGACAAGATACTGTGTGTAGGTCAGATTGAGTTTGTCAAGAGAAGGCCTGTACTGGCGGATCAGCTCCTTTGAACAGGCGTATAGGGGAAAACATATCTGGTTATCCAGCCGGATTGCGGCATAGGGATCATCTGCAGTCTGCAGCTGATTTGTAATTGACATAGTTTTGCTCTCCATAACCCCGTCTGAATTCATCTTCTTTTTGTTCTAATTTAATTAGATCAGGGTCATGTACCAGTTCACGGTTCCAATCTTCTCGATCAGTTCAAGCTGCTGCTCGCCCCAGTACATATCCTCTTCCTCATCCTGATAGTACTCCTTCAGAATATCAAATGTAGTGTAATCCGTACGTGCCTCTTCCACCAGAGTAGCGAGGTATGCAAGACCGTCGATGGAAACCTGAAGATCATACTTTATCCACTCGACAGCGTCTGTATACACCGGAGCAGCCTCCTTGGCCTCGTTCTTTACTTCGCCGCCAAGGTCAAGGATTCTGGTGATGCATTTATCTACCCATCCTCTCTCCTCCTCTGCATGCTCTGCATACTTCTCAGCCAGCTTGGTAAGGCCCTGAGCCTCAAAGATCTTGGACTGGATAGCATGTCCATCTGCCTGCTGTGAAAGATTGGTAACAATTAACTGTAATCCTGCTAATAATTTTTCGTTCTTTGCCATGATAAAATCCTCCTAATTAACTGATAGTTATTTGTGACAAAACCGTCCGGATGCACGATTTCGCAGCCGTGCAGCTTCACTTGCACGGACGAAATCAGGCTCCTATTTCAAATTCAAACGCATCTCAGCGGGTATCGCCCGCTAACTTGTTGTGCACAACATCATTATATAGATTAATGAAACAAAGTCAATTTAGAATAATTATGAATATTCTCATTTTGAGAATATTATTATGAATTCTCTCATAACATTTGCTCTTTTATGAGGATTTGTATCATTTGCTCTTTTATGAGGATTTTGTCAGCTGATGATGGTCCGGATAAAGTCAAAAATCCGTCAGGAAAACCCCTGGGGTATTCCTGACGGATTTTTCCGCTGACAATATAATAAATCAAGAATGCCTCAGCTTTAAGCGCTGAAGAATTATTATTTATATATATTCTATCTACTATGCTCCCTTACTTCTTTGCGAAGCTTCTCGATAAAGTCTTCCAGGGAGTAAGGGTTGGTCTGGTCTGTCGCGCGGTCGCGGACAGAGATGTTGCCCTCTGCCACTTCCTTCTGGCCGAGAATCAGCATATAAGGAACCTTATCCTCCTGTCTGGCGCTGCGGATCTTGTAACCGATCTTCTCGTTTCTGTCATCAAGCTCCACACGGATTCCCTCAGCCCTGAGTGCATTGTAAACCTCTGTTGCATAGTCCAGCGTCTTCTCGGAAACCGGAAGCACCTTAACCTGGACCGGGGCCAGCCAGAGGGGGAAGACGCCCTTGGTCTCCTCAATGAGATAAGCCATAAAGCGGTCTAAGCTGCCCAGGATGGCACGGTGGAGAACCACCGGAGTCTGTTCGCTGTTATCACTGGCCGTGTAGGTCAGATGGAATTTCTCCGGCAGACAGAAGTCCAGCTGGCAGGTTGAAAGTGTATACTCAGCGCCAACAGCCGGGACCACATTCACATCCAGCTTGGGACCGTAGAAGGCAGCCTCGCCAATCTCTTCGGTATACTCAATATCCAAACTGTTGAGTACCTCTCGTAAGGCCTCTTCCGCCTTATCCCACATAGCATCATCCGGGTGATACTTGACCTTATCCGCCGGATCTCGCAGAGAAAGAACACAGCGGTAATCCGTAATGCCGAAGTCTTTATATACATCAAAGATCAGGTCCACTACCTGAGATACCTCTTCCTTGATCTGGTCCGGTGTCACAAAGAGGTGAGCATCATTCTGGCAGAAATGTCTTCCACGCTCGATTCCCTTTAAGGTTCCGCTGGGCTCATAGCGGAAATCATGGGCAATCTCACCGATACGGATGGGCAGATTACGGTAGGAATGAGGCTGGTTGGCATAAATCATCATATGGTGGGGACAATTCATGGGACGAAGAACAAACTCCTCATCTTCCAGCTGCATAACCGGGAACATGTTCTCCTTGTAATGAGCCCAGTGACCGCTGGTCTTATAAAGATCCACGGTACCAACACATGGGGTCAGCACATGCTGATATCCCAGCATCCGCTCCTTCTCCTTGATATAATTCTCCAGCTCCTGCCAGATGGTATAGCCCTTGGGCAGGAACATAGGCAGACCCTTGCCCACAAGCTCATCCGTCATAAAGAGCTTCATCTGCTTTCCAATCCGGCGATGGTCGCGCTCCTTGGCCTCTTCCATCCTTCTCTCATAATCAGCCAGCTCTTCCTTAGTATTAAATGCGACACCATTCAAACGGGTCAGCATCTTGTTGGCCTGATTATTCTTCCAGTAGGCACCGGAAACCGCCGTCAGCTTAAAAGCCTTCAGAGCCTTGGTATAGGCCAGATGGGGGCCCTTACACATATCGATATACTCACCCTGCTCATAGAAGGACAGGACAGCATCTTCCGGGAAATCTCCGATATGCTCCTCTTTATAAACCTCGCCGCGCTCCTGCATCAGCTTGACCGCTTCAGCAGCAGGCAGGGAGAATACCTTAAACTTATGATTCTCCTTGACAATCTTTCGCATCTCATCTTCAATCTTTGGGAGATCATCCTCACTCAAAGTGACATCACCCAGATCTATATCATAATGAAAACCCTTCTCTGTGGCAGGACCGTAACCGAACCTTGCCTGGGGATATAAACGCTTCACCGCCTGGGCCATGATGTGGGCAGCGGAATGACGCAAAACTTCCAGTTCCATCTCCTTTGGACAGTTATCTGCATGTCCATCGTTGTAAATAATCTTCATGGTATAACCTCTTTTATATATGATATTGATATTTTAATAAAATGACTATCCGATATAGTCTATCATTTTTTTCGAAAAGAATCAATGTTTTTATCAGATATAGACTTCTACCTTAACCTATCCAGAATCTGAGCGAAATCAATTGACAGTTCTCCCCCGCTGATGGCAACCGGCACTTTATCCTGGAAGGTAAAAACATCCGGATAATTGTCACTCTTAAAATCATAGACCAGTATCTGTTCCTGGTCGGGATCGACGATCCAGTACTCATACACTCCGGCATCCATATACTTATTCAGCTTCAGTACCAGGTCCCGCCTGCGGCTTGAAGGCGATATCACCTCCATAACGAATCTGGGGGCACCATCATGGTAATGATTGCGCCTTCTCTGAAGGACCGACAGATTGGCAGCTGCCTGATCTGTTTCAGTCTGATCGGTCTGCCCTGCCATGTCGTCCTCTACCCTGTCATCAGCACACAGAACCATAAGGTCCGGCTTTATCATGGTCCTGTCATCCCTATCAAGTCTGACATCAAAAGGGGAAAGTACCGGCCAGCAATCATTGCCGCTCTTATATTTATACTGCATGAACTCCGTGAATATCATCCCAATGAGAATCTGGTGCAGGAAGGTGGTTGTTGCCATATCGTAGATCACACCATCAATCAGCTCATAATGCCCATCTTCCGGCAGTTTTTCAAAATCATCTATCGTGTACTGTCCCTGCCTGTCAAGAACAAAGCCGCCAATCCTCTGATAAGCTGAAGCTTTATGCGGCGTATAATGATAAGCCGCTTCACTATCTTTCAGGGATAATATACCAGGGCTATCAGAAGTCTCAGTGACAGCGTCACGGGTCAAAGCCTGATCAAGGGCTTTGAGGGTGTCATATCTTGGCCTTTTTGTGATGCCGGCAAAAATCTTCTGAACCGTCCCGATTGGAACTCCGGAAAGCCTGGCAATCATTTCATTGGTATATCCTGTATTCTTTTTTAATTCTTTCAGCTCTTCGATAGTTAACATCGTGAAACCACCTCTTTATAAAAGATTGTGCGTAAGTTGGAAAGCCTGACATGAGGAGTCATTTCTCACATATCATCTTATAGCTCCTTTAGCTCATGTTAGATATTAGCTATATTAATAGTATTATATGGATTTCCGTTTGTCAACCACATTTCCATTTATGGACGTTCTAAAACTACCATATATGAAGTAATTATTCTGTTGAATGTTTGATGTGTATAACTTTTTAAGTGAATAAGTCCAGTGCGTAGCGGCTGAGCAAGGCATGAGATTTATCCGGAAAGTCAGCAACGATTGTACTTTAGAAATTAGTGGATGCAATTGCCCCTTTTGGCCAGCCATAGACTGAAGAATGAGCCAAAGTGAGTCAGCCCGAAGGGCTGATATCAGTTCAATTAAAGCAGCCGAAAGGAGGAACGCATGCTAAAGTGACAGCCCGCCATTCTATTTACATATTGACATATATACTGATGAAGATGGTGATGTCAGTTTTGGGCCCTTTTTAGCAACAGATTTTGATAATTATACGGGGAAATCATATAACTATCCAATTTTTTCGACTGAATCTGCTCATTTTGTCTGATTTACAGTGAAATCTGTCGATGGTTTCAATGAGCCTCAGGTATATTATCAAATCCTGTTGATAAAATGACTCTGAATTCAAAATCACCATCTTCATTAATATAATCGCAAATATATGAATGTAATGTTCGCAGCCCTTTGACTTTAAAACCGTCCTGATTCGCAAGATCCGCCAATTCTTATAGCCAGATGGTTACTGAACAAGCGAACTGAGTAAATATATATGGTAACGGCTTACCTATAATCTACTCTAATATATCGATAAAATCATATATGAAGTAACTTTTTCGTCATACTACTGTTTTTTTCCACAAAATTGGGTATTGAAATACCGGGAAGAGATTCTCTACCCACAGGTTTTTCCTTAATTATAAATAACTCCAGGACAGGTGCCGGAGCTCGTGGGTAGAAAAGACCAAACCATATTGATTTACCCATTATTTGCGTAAAAAATTATCTCAAATCATGATTTTTCCGCAAAACATGATTGAGATTTCCTGATATTGATATTTATCCATATATATGCCTGTTGAGGAGTCTGTTCAATAGCCTTGGAAGATAGTGCATACGTCCCAGCCCGTGCAAGCACGGGCTGTTTCTGGCTCGCTAATGGCGTGAATAAGTCCCACGGATTGCTTCGCTGCTAAAGCAGCTCCCTCAATCCGCCACAGTATCTCGATTTCGCACTAATCGTGCTTCATCTCGATACTGTTTGTCGCACCATATGCCAGGCCAGCTTTACATGCTAGCATGACAGCTTGTCCTGTCGCATGGTGCTGGACTTATTCACTTAAATAATTATTCACCCTAATGCCACATCAAGAACCATCATCACCACAAACCCAAGTGAAAAAGCGATGGTTCCCTTATTGGAATGCTCTCCCTCAGACATCTCCGGAATCAATTCCTCTACCACCACATACATCATGGCACCGGCGGCAAAGGCCAGTAGATAGGGAAGTACAGGTACAACCAGACTGGCGAAAAGAATAGTAATTACGGATGCAACCGGCTCTACCGCACCGGATAGGACACCGTAGATAAATGTTTTTCCTTTGGGCATCCCCTCTGCTCTTAAAGGCATGGATACGATGGCTCCTTCCGGGAAATTCTGGATGGCGATACCAAGAGCAAGCGCAAGCGCTGCAGCCTGGTTCACACCCGCCTGGCCTGATCTCCATCCGGCATAGACAACGCCCACGGCTAAGCCTTCCGGAATATTATGCAGGGTTACCGCAAGTATCAGCTTGGTGGTCTTTTTTAATTTGCTCTGGGGTCCTTCCATCTGATGATCCATATGCATGTGAGGCGTTACTTCATCTAAAAGAAGCAGGAAGCCAATGCCAACCATAAATCCGACAGCTGCCGGGATAAAAGCCAGTTTTCCCATTCCTTCGCTGCTCTCCAAAGCTGGTTCCAGCAGACTCCAGAAGGAGGCAGCCACCATTACTCCGGCTGCAAACCCGGTGAGAATCTTCTGGAGGTTATCCGAGATCTGCTGCTTTAATAAGAATACCATAGCGGCACCAAGACTGGTGCCGATAAAGGGAATGATAATACCTAATAATATCTTTCCTGTCATATCTGTAGTTCCTTTCTGATAGATAATCAGTTAATTATAATTACACATCAAGATACTTTCTAAGGACACTCAAGCCGCCCTCTGGAACACAGATTCTTTCTCTGCTGTAATGAATCTCATCCCAGACCTGGTCAAGATCAAACCAGCAGACTTCCTCCACCTCGCTAGCCTGAAGCGTCAGCTTTTCTATAACCACTGGTTCCTGATAGACATAGACTCTTGCGATCTCATTATCCCTGAAGATGCTCCCATGAAACTCTTTTTCATAATGCCCGTGGAACATGCCGGCATAGGTCAGCTGTTTTGCTGAGGCAGCGATCCCAAGCTCTTCTTTTAATTCCCGCAAGGCGGATTCCAGCGGCTCATCACCAGCCGGAATATGTCCGGCAGATGATGTATCGTACATCCCGGGGAATGAATCTTTTTCCTTGCTCCTTTTCTGGAGCAGGATATCATATCCTTTGTTCTTTTTTCTCACAATCCATACATGGGCAGTCCGGTGCTGGATGCCCAGCTTGTGGGCAGTCTCCCTGGAGACGATATCCCCGGTTGGCATCCCCTTATCGTCTACAATATCAAAGTATTCCATATGTCTCCTTTTTCTTAATCCCAATACTTTTTCACAATAATTCAACATCAATGTCCAGCTATCAGAAATAATCAGCTAAACAATCAGATTCTCAAAAGCCTTCAACATCTTGGGATGGGTGATAACAAAGTGAATGGTCGGAGAATCTGCCTTGGACACCAGAACAAATCGCCCCTCCTTTATCATAATCTGGATATTTCGGAACAAGGCAGACTTATTCTCTTTTAATACAAGCCTGTCATGATTCTCTGCCATCTTGAAGGTTGTTTCGTAGTGTTTTAAATAATCTTCATAGTCATAATATATCTTCTGTTCTATAAAAAGATCTGCCAGGTTGAGGGATGGCGGATATGCCCGGAATTCTTCTTCTGATAGTTTTGTCAATTCCATGGTGACACTGCCGCCTTTTTGCATATCATCCATTGCCTGCCGTGAGGATTCCAGATGATGGCTGATTACTGTCATTAGTTCCGAATTAACATTATTTTTCCGGCAAATGGATTGTAAAACACTGCCGGGAATCGACGCCAGCGGAAGGCCGGACAGAATAAATCTCCGGTTTCCCTCTTTTCGTCTCTCCTTTTCCAGGAATTCATCCAGATTTCTCTGCTGATCCTTCCGGTAGATCTTCATCAGGGGGCGGGCCTTGGCAAGGAGCTGGTCAGCCCTTTTCTGGTAGTAGCGGATATCCTCCGCTTTTTTTGAGAGATAATAGCGGCCGTCACCCTGATGTCCGGCGATGGCCTCTCCGCTTAAGGCCACTGTTCCCGATACTCTGAGAAAATGTAAAAAAGTATCATTCTGCCTGTCTCTCAGATAATAGGGTGAGATCAGGCCTGTCATGTACATGGGGATATAGCTGGTCAGCCCCAGCATCATCTCCTGAAATGGCCTGTCAATATTATGAATGATATTCAGATGAATCCCTTTCTTCAGCAGCATGGCCATTCCCAGCATCCACTTCTTTGGGAACTCAGGGTCTTTAGACATTTCCTCCATTGGCATGTCGCTGTACATGGTGACATCCTTCATGGACTTTGACAGGACAGCCGCTTTCAGGAAATCCAGTTCCGCATTCATCATCTCAGGCAGGGAAGAATATATCCTGGATGTGGGCAGCTGGAAGGGTACCGTTGGCACTTTGAGACTATCAAAGTGAATGGCGCGTGTATACTCGTTCAGATCAAAGTCATTAAGAGCATTTAAAAAACCGTATATGGAGTCTTCTTTTTCTGTTATCTGTCCTGTGATAATCCACTGAAAGATACTTTGAAAACATTTACTCTCAGATTCAAAGTCAGATTCCGGACGGCCGATAATCTGAATCAGGGTCGACCTTTGCGAAAGGGAGTTACATTTCTTGGCAATATAATTGGAGAAGAGGTTGACAAATTCCGTCACATGGTTAAGGCGGCGCTTCCCGGACAGGATTCTAGATATATGGGAAGGATCGAAACCCATAAAACGGGCAAGCTCATTATTGGAGATATCAAGCTTATCCATCAGTACATTCAGGTGTCTGAGGAATTCATCGTAGTCCAGAGTCATTCCCCGGGAGGCATGGATGAATTCTTCAAGAATCTTTTTATCATTGATGACAGAGGCAGATGAAGTGGAGGAAGAATTCTGTGAGGAAACTGCCTCCGTAGAATGAGCTGCTTTGGCTGCAATCTCTGCGATACCCTGAGCCAGCCTGATAATCTCAGAACTTTCCGGCCCGGGAACCCTTTCCCCCAGATGATAGCGCCTTAAGGCAGACATGGATATACCCGATACTTCCGAGAGGGCGGATAGGGATATATCATATATATCTAAATAGTGATTAAATATTTCAGAAAATGTCATGATCAGCCTTTCTTATATTATCCTTTAAACGAAAACTACCCCGACCCATGAAAACCTAAGCTCCTATGACGCTTTCTCTCATAGATAAAGCTAAAGTTAGTTTAAATATATGAGTATAATTCCAATCTGTCAATGACAAACCGGAATTCTCAATCCATTTCGTCACTGTTTTTAGTATAGTATTAAGAGATTGACCCTTCCTGTGCTGCACACCCAGATAGGGTGTTTTGAGGTTGGGGGGACTTAAATCAATCTGGGGAGGGTCAGTTTATTTTCCGGAAGTCTTCGGCCTTCCCCGAACTTGTATGTATCGTGATCAAATTAATTGCTAATATGGAGGTATTTATATGTCAAGAAGAAACAGCCTATTTTATCTTTTTCTCATGATTATTCTTGCTGCTTTTGCAATATCCGGGTGCACATCAGAGTCTCCCGGGAGCCAGGAAGCTTCCACGGAGCTGGAAGAAAAGTCCACAGAGGCAGAAGTCAGCGAATCAGTGGAATCTGAGGAAGAAATCTCAGACCAGGAAGAGGCATCCCTCTCCGAGGCGGAATCTGTTGAGAGTGCAGAGGAAGGAACTCCTCTCATGGAGGAAACTGAAGTATCAGAAGAGGTTTCCGGGAAGAACAGCAATGGAGTATATGTCTTTATTGACGAGGAACAGGACTTCTGTTTTTACGTTCCAGCCGACTATAAGGATACCGCAAAAACATATGGCAATGGGGGAGCAGTCGTTTATACGAATCCCGGGGAGGACATCCCCTACTATACTCTGAACCGATACACAACAGATAAAACAGCCTATGTCTATGCCTTATGGGAGGCCATGGCCATCGAGGAAGAGCATGAGAAGTACCTGGCAGGAGGAGCGGTAGAACCTCAGGAGATGCAGGCAGGCAACCGGACTATTTTCAGCGTAAAAGCGAATTATCTGGATCCGGATTCCGGTAAATCCATTGAAGAGTTTGTATATGTTGAACAGCTGACAGACGGCGTGATGGTTTACAAGACCAAATATTATCCTGAAGATACTGAGGTCAAGAAGGCTACTCAGGCTGCGGTTGAGCTTGCCATGAATTATGTATGCATGAGCGCAGATTATGATCCGGATCATCTGGGTCCGAATCATATAGCGATACCTTAAGTATATCGATGTTCAGATGAACCGATTACGTTCGTGAATGTATAGCAGAAAGGGCTAAAGAATCGAGCATTCAGATGACATTGTTAAGCATAAACTATTGGTTTTACAGGAGGATAATCCTAGAATGAATACCCGGGAAACAACCAGAGTATATAAGGATGAATATGGTGTATATCACTGGGTTTACAGGCTCCCCATGTTCCGAAATTTTTCCATATTAAAGACAGTCCTTAAGGCCATGGGAATCTGTTTTTTAATCCCTGTCCTGATTCTGGTATGCCTGTGTGTTAAGAATCAGGGCACGATGGAGGATTTCCTGGAAGTATTCGGTATTCTTGCCATCATCGCCATTGCGATTCTGATTATATCAGTCCTGTCATATCTGCTGGTGGCTGCCCTCTATGGCGGCAATTATGTGGCGATCTATACTATGGATCAGCAGACCATTACCACCGCACAGCCGGCAAGCCAGGCTTCCAGGCAGGCCATCATCGGGCTTTTTACTGCTGCAACGGGAGTACTGGGTCAGAACCCGGGAGTCTACATAGCAGGACTGGCAGGTGCAGCCAGGCAGGTGGTTCAGACCAGCTATAAGGATATCAAATCCCTGAAATTCATTCCGGAAAAGGGTGAGATTAGAATCCACTCATTTCTTACCTGGTATACTATATATGTCACGCCGGATGATTTCAGCCTTGTGGCCGGCTATCTGGAAGGCCAGTGTTTAAACGCAAAGATATCAATCACAACATCTTAATCCCCGCCAGATCAGGGGTGGATGCCAGATAGAAACTCCCGATTTCCTCAGGACTATACTCCTCATGGTTCATCCACCATCTGACACTCTCCGCGAAATCACAGACCATGTGATTTTAACATATAGTCTTTGGGGATATCAGATTCCACTTCTTCAACCGCATGTTCAAATACATGCATGAGATGTTCCTTTAAATACCTCATAAAAATCTCTCCGCTCTCACTGAGCAGAACTCCCTTGATATAAGATCTGCTGTCTCTAAAGTGATAAAGGATATGGGTCACAATCTGCTCCATTCCCTTCTCATCTTCAGAAAAATCATGAGTCTTTTCCTTCATCAGTTCGTGAGAAAATACATGATCAAATATTTCCGTACATAAGGCCTTTAAAAGGTCATCTTTGGTTTCAAAGTGCGAATAAAATGTACTCCTCCCGATATCAGCCTCATCAATGATTTCCTGCACCGTAATGCTGTTGTAATTCTTATGCTCCAGCAGTCTGGTAAAGGCCTGGAAAACTGCCTTCCTGGTTTTTTGCTGTCTTCTGTCCATCCTGTAATCTGATCCTTTCGTTCGTATTTCTTTCTTTTCAGGACATTTGCCCATAAATGTTCAGTAATGAACGTATGTGAGATTCTGATTCTTGTATTTCCACAATTATATTAATATAATTAGAGCAAAGTTAATGTACATTTTGTTCGGTATTGTATATATTATATGATAATTTATGTTGTATTGTCAATACATCATAGGAAGGGGAAACTACCATGATCAAAAAAATCAACGACATTCTGGCGGGCTGGCCCATGACGATAATCGGGGGCCTCTTTCTGGCCGCATCCTTTATCTTACCTCGCACAGGATACCCGAAGGGGGAATACCTGGCCTGGGTCTGTGTGGTGATTTGCGGCATCCCTCTGCTTTATCTGTCCATATGGCGAATTATCTATAACAAGGGAATCAGCAAGATTTCATCCGCCCTCCTCATCACCATGGCTATGATCGCCGCCCTCCTGATCGGAGATCTCTTCGCCGCAGGCGAAGTGGCCTTCATCATGGAAATCGGTGCCCTATTAGAAGACATGACCACTGACCGGGCCAAGAAGGGAATCACCAATCTGATCTCCATGGCACCGGAGACAGGCCGCCTGATCCGGGATGGGAAAGAAGTCACTGTTTCTGTATCTGACATCCTTCCCGGGGATATCCTGCGCATCCTTCCGGGGGAGACTATTCCCGTGGATGGCAGCATTATCAAAGGGGAAACCTCTGTTGACCAGTCGGTGATGACCGGGGAAAGCCTGCCGGTGGATAAAATGCCCGGCGATGAGGTCTACTCCGGAACCATCAACCGATTTGGATCAATCGATATCAATGTGACCAGGGCAGGCAGTGACAGCTCCCTGCAGAAGCTGATCCGCATGGTGGAGGATGCGGAGAAAAACCAGGCTCCCACCCAGCGTATCGCGGATAAATGGGCCAGCTGGCTTGTCCCGGTCGCCCTCCTGATTGCCATCGCTGCCTACCTGGTCACAGGGAATATCATCCGGGCTGTGACTGTCATGGTTGTATTCTGTCCCTGCGCCCTGGTTCTTGCCACTCCCACAGCAATCGTGGCTGCCATCGGACAGGCCGCTAAGCATGGGGTTATCATCAAATCCGGAGAAGCTCTGGAGAAGATGGGCAAGGCTGACATCATGGCATTCGACAAGACCGGAACCCTGACCTACGGAAAACTTGAGGTAAGTGATATTCTTCCCATATCCGGTATCGGAGCAGATGAATTATTAAGGCTTACTGCCTCCGCAGAAAGCCGCAGCGAACACCCTCTGGGAAAAGCCATAGCCCAGGAGGCTGATACCAGGCAGATTTCCCTTTATGATGTGACTGATTTTAAGATGGAAGCCGGCAAAGGTGTGTCAGCTGAGATAGATGGACAGCGCTACTTCTTTGGAAATGAAAAATATATCAGGGAACAGCTGGCAGGGTATGATAAATTTATCGAAGAACAACTGGCAGGGTATGAAATATTTAATTCAGAGAAAACAGGTATCGACAATTCAAATGACAAGCTAATGCTTGGCAATGAAGCAAAAGATCTGTTAAACCAGATCCGCGCCCAGGGCAAGGCCTCTGTCATTGCCGCTGATGTGGAAAAGGTCATTGGTATTATCGCCCTGTCCGATGTTCTCCGCCCCGAAGCTTTCGACATGATCCGTGATCTTCAGGATATGGACACAAAAGCTGTCCTTCTCACCGGAGATAACGAGGAGGCAGCCGGCTATTTCGCCTCCAGAGCCGGTATCACCGAAATCCGGGCAGACCTTCTCCCGGAGGAGAAGGTTGCAGGGATCATGGACCTGAAAAGCAAAGGAAATGTCTGTATGATCGGAGACGGGGTAAACGATGCTCCCGCCTTAAAGACTGCCGACGTGGGTGTAGCCATGGGGGTCATGGGAAGCGATATCGCGGTGGATGCAGCGGATGTGGCCCTCATGACAGACGACATCACCAGGCTGCCCTACCTGAAATGGCTCTCCAACACCACAGTAAAAACCATCAAGGGAGCCATCACCCTGTCCATGTGCATCAACTTCGTGGCCATCATCCTGTCAGTGACGGGAGTCTTAAATCCCACGACAGGGGCCCTGGTCCACAACGCCGGATCCTGCTTTGTAGTCCTGCTGGCAGCTTTGCTTTATGACAGGAAATATCCACGGCTTGCAGTTTCATGATCATCATCTACCAGGTATAATCGAGTATCAAAAAAACGGCGGACAAGAATCCGCCGTTTTTTCACATACCTGCCGCAGACTTTCAACTCCTTCCATATCTGGTCCTAACTATGATCATACCTGATAATCTTACAGAAATGCTTTTTCTCTCCACCCTCTGCATCCTTATCGTATGCAATTCCCACAAGAAGAACAGGGCAATCAAGATTAACCAATGCATCAGGATACTTTCTCTTCAGTATCTGATCAATTGCTCCTTCAGCAGATTTATTCCACTTAAGCTCAACCACCAGTGCAGGCCATTCTGAAGTTTTTCTGGGAATATAAACGATATCCGCATATCCCTTTCCCGAAGGAAGCTCTTCAAATTGCAGATAATAATCTCTGTAAGTATAATAAGCTAGCTTTATTACACTTCTCAGACTATCCTCTTTGTTATAGTGAAGCGGTGCACATTCTTCATCGTGTATTTTTTCAATCTGATTTGCAACAGCCATTTCATTTCCCTGAATTGTATCAGCAAACAACTGATCACTTTCTGCCAGTCGTTTCAAGGTCGCTTCATGCTTTACTTCGCGAACGGACCTTGCAAATTCCTGCTTTATTTCTTCATTTGGGATTCTGACTGTTCTACGCTCAGCATCGTAAGATAGATATCCCAGGTGAACCATCAGCGTCAGGACATCATCCTTCCCCTTAAAGCTGGTCAGATCATTCGCAAACCCCATAGTATTGATTGTGACATCAACACCTCCTATCAGCTCCGCTATCGTCTGCGTAAGGCCATGATAATCTTTGCTGATATATTCAAGGAGTCCCTCTGCAGCAGATGTCTCTGTCCAATAAGAATCAAAATCTTCATTCTCTATGGCTTGTATAACAGAATTAGGATTGTATACCGATCCGACCCCCTGAAAATGATATCCGTCATACCACATTTTCATGGAATCAAAATGAATATTCCTTTGCTGGCAGAGTTCCCTTACCTCATCCTCTGTAAACCCGACAAATTCTCCAAATTTACGAGGTTTTATCATAGAATACTCTTTGAAATCAGATATTGCAGACTGTGATCCATCTTTTTTTATCGGAAGAATCCCTGTCATATATCCCGCGGCAACCACCTTCGGAGTAAAATTATTATTTTTAAACCATCCTCGAAGCAGATTAAGATAAGCCTGCTGGGCAGTTTCATCATCCTTTGCTTCACGGATTAAAGCATCCCACTCATCAATAATGAAAACAAATCTGCTTACATCCGGCTTAGAAACATTGCGGAGCAGACACTCCGACAAACTGTCTCCTTTGATATACTCAAACCCACCTGCAATCAAATCCTTAAGAAGCGCCGACTGAATCATTACAGGGACATCTCGAAGAGACTGATGTTTTGACTTTGCCTCGGAGATAAAGCCGGTAATATCAAGATAAATCACATTGTACTTATTCAAATATTTTTCATAGTCCTGTGTCCCGGCAATCTTCTTATCATCAAACAAAGCATGGGAATCACAGGAACAATCATAGTAGGCCGTCAGCATTTTTGCTGCAAAGGATTTCCCAAATCGGCGGGGACGGCTGATACAGGTAAGCTTGTTTTTCTTTTCTACTGTTTGATTTATCAATTCAATTAATGCGGTTTTATCTACATAATCTGAATCATTGATCTCAGCAAATCCCCGATTCCCAGGATTAAAATAGACACCCATAATACAACTCCTCTACTAAAAACGCAGGTTATTATTTGATTAATGTGGTCTGTTTTGTGTTTGATTTGCTTAATTATATCAAGTCACTTAGCAAATGTAAAGAAATCCCCTGCAACTGCGACAGCAGCAGCTCCTGACTGCCCATACTCAGCAATTCCCAGTATACACATACCGCAGATACTCCCTGGCTGTCCCAGCCAGGTCATATACCTTATCTACCTGAGTGGCAGCCCGGTCTGTCATATGAAACCGTGGAAAGAATCTGGACACATGAAGGGGAATATCCTGGCCGATTACCTGCCCTTTTCCGTCCTCCAGACTGGAGATCCACCGGGCAATCTGACGAATCTCCTCTACCGAGTCATTCTCTCCCGGAACAATTAAGGTGGTCAGCTCCACATGGCAGTACTTTACCGCCTCCTTTATGAAAGAGAGAACCATGTCCAGATCTCCTCTCAGGATATTGTTATAATAATTATGATTAAAACCCTTTAGATCGATATTCATGGCATCGATATAGGGCAGGATTTCTCCCAGAACGTTTAGCTCAGCAGTGCCATTTGTGACCAGAACATTTTTCATGCCCTGTTCATGTACCAGCATAGCGCAATCTCTTATATATTCATATCCGATCATGGGCTCATTGTAGGTGTAGGCAATACCGATATTGCCTTTATTCTGATAATAAAGTGCAGTCATCGCCAGCTCTTCCGGACTGATATACTCTGTATGCCTATCACGACACGGCTCACCGGAATCCTGTGCCTGATCCTGGAACTGCCTGATATGGTCCGACCAGCTGATCTCATAGTTCTGACAAAAAGGGCAGCGGAGATTGCATCCATAGCTTCCCACCGAGAGAATCAGACTGCCCGGATGAAACCTTTTAAGAGGCTTTTTCTCTATAGGATCCAAGGCCATGGATGTAATCTTTCCATAGTTTTCCGGGATGATATTTCCATCCTTACAGATTCTCGCCCCGCAGAAACCCCGGCCTCCCTCAGGAATCCGGCAGTGTCTGAAACAAACATTGCATCTTGACATGGGGACAGGGGACGGTTCTCTGTCTCCTTTTTGCCTGATTTGATCTCTAAGAATTCTCACAGATGCCTCACCACCTCAAATCTCTCCAGCCTTATCTTCTCTCCTTCCCGGATACCACCCTTCTGCCGGGCGATGGAAACCTGCTGCTCCACAGTATCAACCCCGGAAAGATCCGGCAGGAGGAGTCCTCTTTTCCTGCCGCAACTGACGATCACCCCATATTTTTTCACATCAAGCTCTTCCACAGTTGCAATCTCTTCCGGCTCACCCAGCACATCCACGTTAATCTCCAGCCAGGGAAGCTCCTCTTCCTGAATCGGGTCAAAACGTGGATCTCTTACCGAGGCACTGATGGCATTGCGGATGATTTCCTCCGCCAGGCAGCCCTGGGTGGGAAGTATGGTTCCGATACAGCCCCGGAGTCTGCCGTGCTCATGGATGGAGACGAAGGCACCAGCTTTTGTCGTTTTCAGTTCCTCCGGCAGGGCTGAGGGTATCTGTATGACCTCCCCGAAACGGATGTAGCATTCTATGGTGTTTCTTGCCAGTCTGACATAGGCGTCCTCATCAGCCCTTTTCTTCTCCATCTCGGTCTCCTTCTTCTTCAAATACTGGTCAAGAAATCTACGATCAGAACTATCTGCTTTAAAATGATTGCTTTTCTTCTGACATAACTGTCCTGATGCTTGATTTCCTAACTGTACCGTTTGGCTTGCACGGACGAAATCAGATCCTTTATCATCTTCGGAATTCATAGGATGGAATGTACAGATTCCATAGCCGACTCCGGTCACATCTTCATGGGACAACTGTTCAGCCTCCACCTCCAGCCCATCCAGGGCTCCGGCCATGATGACAAAGGACCGGTGTCCGCATTCCGCTGCCTTCTCACAGAATGCTTCATCAAAGTCAAAGAGCTGACCGAAATCTCCTTTAGAACAGACCTCCATAATCCTCTTATCATAAAGAGGCCCTTCCGGAGCGTATCCATAAGGCCCGTAGATCTGCAGCTTGTGGGAGAGGTCTCCGCTCGCAATGTAAACCGCCCTTCTTCCGCTTATCCGGACAGCCTCAGAGATCATCTGGCCCAATCGGTAATGGTCTACCAAGGGAAGACCTGATAATCCGATCCGGACAATTCTAGCTCCCTGGTATTTCTCCCGGATAAAATAAAGTGGTACCATGGTTCCATGATCCAGGCTTCTCTCCCTTTCCCCAAGGGTCCCGGCCGGAAAGTCCTCCTCCTCTGCCAGGGCTTCCAGAGTCTTTACCAGCTCTGTATCATATTCCTCCTTAAAGCTGACTTCCGGAGCGCGAAAGTTTGCAAAAGAACCTGAAGCCTTTTGACCAGGGGATATGTGAAAATAGTCAGCATACATGGTGGCATGAGGGCTGGATATGATGATGGTCTCCGGCTTCAGGTCTGCAATCTCCTGGGCCACTTTCTTGTAGGCATTGGTCGTGGCCTCTATCTGACTTTGGCTTCCTCTGCCCACAGCTGGAACAATCATGGGCGGGTGAGGTACCATATAGGCAGCAAGTATCATAAAATCACTCCTCTCATAAGACAAAGGGAGGGTTCTCTGTCACCTTACTGATCCAGGAGACAGAGAACCCTCCCCGTCTCCTACTCCCACAGCCGGCCATTGGATGCAATCCAGTCCACATTTGCCGTGATATAAAGTCTGGCCTGATCCGGATCATCCACAGTCCATATGACTTCTGAAAGGCCGGCCTCCTTTACTTTTTTGATGGCCATCAGCTTATTCTTTTTTCCATTTACGGAAAGATTGATCCCATGCCTTTTGTATGTGGACAGTCTGGACAGGTCAATGGTCTGCACCAGATGGCAGAATGTGACATTGTCTTTATTCTCCCTGTCATACATTTTCTTCATCCTGACAAGGGATCTCAGATTGAATGATACATAGATGACAGGTCTGTCTTCCATAATTCCCGTTACTTCTTTGATCACATCCTCCAGGTAATCATAGGGCAGGGGTTCTTTTACATCCCAGTTGTCCTTCAGCTCCAGCATAGGCACCATACCGCTGTCCCTGCATACCTCAAGGAATTCAGTCAGGAGGGGAACCCGGAGGGCATCAGGATCATCTGTGTATTGATCAGGATGATTACCGCCGATGACAGGGATGGCACGAATCTCCTCCAGAGTAAGATCCTTTACCAGGACATCCAGGCCGCACATTCGCTTAAGACTGGCATCGTGCATAAGAACCAGCTTCCCATCTCTGGTCCGTCGGATATCCGTCTCCATGGAGTCAAAAGGTACCTCAGCCGCCAGCCGGAAGGCAGCCAGAGTATTCTCCGGTGCCAGGGCAGACAGGCCTCGATGGGCAACATAGGATACAGAGTCCCTCTCCAGTTTTACTCTTCTTCTTAAGACCTGCTTTCTGGTATATCTGTAGGGATACTTAGCCGTATTTTCCACCTTTTTGGCAGCACGCTTTGCAAAGGACAGTACTGCATTCCCGGGATTGCTCATGATGGTGGGCTCCTTTCTAACATGAAACAATGTTAATATCGAGATTATTTATTTATTATAACACGAGAGGTTTAACAAAATCTATTATATAATCAAGGATAGGTTAAAGTTAAAGATGGGCATACCACACATAACTGTTAACTCTCAATTCACATCATTCAATACCATCTTAGGAGGGAATTATGGGAGATACAGTTTCGTTTTTAAACTTTTTCAGCTTAGCTTGGAGTTCTGGGAGATACAGCTTCGTTTTTAACTTTTTCAACTTAGCTTGGAGTTCTGGGAGATACAGCTTCGTTTTTAACTTTTTCAGCTTAGCGTGGAGTTCCAGGAGATAAAGCTTTGTTTTTTCATGTTTTTTATCGTAAATCTCAGATAAATTCTATCAATCAATGCATATTTATCTACCGCCAAGCTGCATAATTGGGTGTATCACATCTTTTCACCCTAATTTGGGTGGATAATTATATTAATCTTCTTTCCTTTTATCTACTTTAGTGGATAAAAACTTTCTCTGACTGGGATTTCATCTCCTACATCTCTGGACTTCTTGCTTACAGTATCAATTTTTTTTACTGGTCACTCTGAGTGAACTTCAGCAATAACACTGTTTGCTATCTAACACTATCTACCATATGGCTCTACATTTACAGAATCCCAAAATTGTAGTATGATATAAAAACAATTGCTGATTCGAGCACGCAACAGTATGATTTCATATAATTTAACTTTCATTTACAGGAGTTTCCAATGATTAACAACTTTTATTACCCATCCTCTGATAAAGAAACTACAATTCATGCCATGGAATGGATCCCGGAGGGAGATGTTCGGGCCATTCTCCAGATCAGCCACGGTATGGTAGAGCATATCAGCCGCTACGAGCGCTTTGCCAGTTACCTCAATCAATATGGTATCTATGTTGTTGGAAATGATCACCTGGGACATGGGGAGTCGGTAACAGGCGATGATAAGCACGGCTACTTTCATCATCCGGACGGCAACCAGTGTGTAATCGCTGATATTCATAAACTTCGCCGTATTACTGCGGAGAAATATCCTGACCGCCCCTATTTCGTGCTGGGCCACAGCATGGGTTCCTTCCTGATCCGCCAGTATCTGATGATGCATGGAGAGGGTCTGGCCGGAGCCATCATCATGGGGACCGGCAGTCAGCCCGGTCCGGTTCTTATGGCAGGAAAGTCACTTTGTAAATTCTTATCCTTATTCCATGGATGGAATTATCGGAGCAGCCTGGCAAACTCCATGGCTTTTTCCTCCAACAACAAGCGCTTTGAGCCTGCCCGGACTCCCTATGACTGGCTGACCAGAGATGAATCGATTGTGGATATCTACATGAAGGATCCCTGGTGTACCTTTGTCTTTACCTTGAATGGCTTCTATGAAATGTTTAAGGGGATACAGTTTATACAAAGTAAGAGCAATATAGATAAGATCCCTAAGGACTGCCCCCTTCTTATTGTTTCCGGCAGGGATGATCCAGTGGGTAATTACGGAAAAGGCGTCAGAAAGGTGGTCCATGATTACCGAAAGGCAGGAATCCGGGATATCCGCATGAGACTTTATAAAGATGACCGGCATGAGATCTTAAATGAACTGGACTATGAGAAGGTTTACCGGGATATCCGGGTCTGGCTGCTGCACTATGCTAACTGATTAATTACAGTTGAGTGTGTTTAGACAATTATGATTGATAACATAGTTGGGGCAGAATAGCGTTTACGCTATTCTGCCCCTGATTCATTATTCTGCTGCTCTATTTCTTCTCCCAGTACTCCATCAGGATGGAATTCAGTCTCACCCATTCTGCATACTTCTTATCGTAGATCGGATACATACTCTCATCCGGATAGATCGGCGGAAGAATCTTCACGGCTTTATCGAAAGCATCCTCATAATCCCTGTAGACTCCGGCTCCGATTCCGGCCGCGATGGCAGAACCCAGGGCTCCGGTTTCCTCACAGTCTACTCCCACGATTGGGACTTTGAGGATATTGGCAAAGATCTGATTCCAGACCTTGCTCCGGGCGGTTCCTCCTGTCAGACGTACCACTTCAAGAGGAAGTCCCGCATTCTGTAAGATATCAATGTGATGCTTATGGATAAAAGCGCAGCCTTCTGCAACAGCATGACACATTTCCTCATAAGTGGTGTTCAGATCGATATTGATAAAATGCGCCTTGGTATTGGGATGGAGGCTTGGCTGAGCCACAAATGGTCCGAAGATGACATCCGTACTTGCAGGATCCACACACTGAATCATCTCATCCAGAACCTGATAGAAAGAGATTCCCCTTTTTTTTGCCTCGATTTTGGCCCGGTCACCCAGAATCTTGGTGAACCACTCGTAATTGGATCCGGAGGCTCCGGTGTAAGAACAGTTCAGGTATTGGCCCTTATACAGGTAGGGCATGTTGGAGGACAGACCCGGAAGGATCTTATGGGAATGGGTCTCGTTGATGCTCCAGGATCCGGCAACGGCGGTGTAAACTCCGTCATCGATAGCACCGGACCCCACCAAGCAGGCCAGAATATCCATCATGCCGGCACATACCGGAGTTCCCTCTGCCAGACCGGTTATCTCAGATACATCTGCCTTCACCCGACCCACGATATCCGTGGCCTCATGAAGCTCCGGCATGGCATCCATCATCTCCTCGATACCATAGAGCTTAAATAACTCCTCCGAATAATCCATGGTCTCCAGGTCGAACATAAAGGACCCGCCCCAGCAGTTTAGATCTGTGGCAAGGACGCCGGTGAGCTTGTACATGATGTAGTCCTTAAACATCATGGCACCGCCGATCTTGTCATAGACCTCCCTCTCATGCTCCTTATACCAGCGCAGAATCGGTCCGGGTTCTCCTGCAAAGAGAGTACCTTTTACGATGTCATTAATCTTATCGTAGACCCCCTGCTCCTTGTACATGGCAATGATATCATCGGCCCGGTGGTCGTGAGAGAAACATCCCGGAGCGATGGTCTCCCCGTTCTTTCCCACAAAGGCCACACCGTTTCCAAAGGAGGTGACGCCGATTCCCTTGATATCTTTGGCATCTACTCCTGATTTGTCGATGGCTGTCCGGATGCATACCGTGATATCTTTCCAGAGATTATCCATATCAAATTCTTCAAAGCCGGGACCTCTCTGCTCAAAACGCATGCTGGGTGTGGATGCCTCGGACATAATCGTACCGAACTCATCAAAGATGACAACCTTGCTTGATGTATTCCCCGCATCAATACCTATCAGATAATTCTTCATACTGCAACCCCTTCCTGCTAATTAATTAGGTCCTATAATCAGTTAACCCGCTTCCCCTTTATCCGTGAGAGCACCAATCAATCCTGATGTTACTCGCAATACCAGCATGAGGAGACATAGAACCGCCGCCATGTTTCCTATCGCATCAGCATGCCGCCGGTGGCGTCAATGGTAATCCCTGTCAGATAGTCCGCCTTGTCGGAAGCCAGAAAGGCCACACAGTAGGCCACTTCCTCCGGCCGGGCAACCCGGCCGATGGGAATCCTGCTGTTATAATAGTCTCCCTTCTTTTCAAGAGCTTCCTTTGTCATGGGTGTGGCAACCATACCCGGGGCAACGGCATTCACGTTGATGCCGTATCCTGCCACCTCCCTGGCAAGAGACCGCATAAATGTAACCAGCCCCGCCTTGGAAGCGGCGTAGTGGGCATGCCCTGTGGTAGACCCGTGGAAAGCTGCCTGAGATACAATCTGGATTATTTTCCCCCTGGCCTCCCGATCACACAGGTGGTTTACCATCCGTTTGCTGAGGATAAAGGGAACCTCCAGATTCACATACAAGGTCTTCTCGAAATCCTCCGGTGCCATCTCACGGACGTAGGCGGTGGGCCAGATTCCGGCATTATTGACCAGAATATCCAGGCTGCCCAGAGCAGCAATGCTCTCATCGAAAAGCTTGTCCGCTGCACCTTTATCTCCCAAATCGGCAGCAATCCCCACAGCCTGTACTGCATATTCTTCCCTGATTCGTGAAGCGACAGCATCTGCCTCCTCCTTATTCCTGCCGGATACGATCACATTGGCTCCCTCAGCTGCAAGAACCCGGACAATTGCCTCTCCCAGGCCCTTGGTAGAGCCGGTCACCAGTACATTTTTTCCTGAAAGGCCATAATCCATATTCTTTCGTCTCCTCCTAATATATAAGTGTAGTGGTTATACTCCCCAACAGCCAGCTGGGGGTATAGTCATCTTGTTGCTTAAGCTGTTAGAATGTAGTGGCATTGGTTTGGACGGATTTCTCCTTGAACTTCGTGTTCGTTAGAAAGTC
>JAFUDC010000003.1 GCA_017459345.1 Eubacterium sp. | reverse complement strand
TGCCATTTTCAAAAAAGTCTGTTATACTGTTAATCATAGAGAACACCTGCCTTTTGCGTTTGTTTTTTTGTCGTGATTAAAACTATAACACAAAAAGGTGTTCTCTATTTCTTTTTCCCTACAAAAATTTTACCCTAGCTTAAGTCATAACGCCCGCCGGAAGTCAAACCTGTTTTTAAGGCAAGAAAAAAGCACCATCCCTGATAAACAATATCAGACAGACAGTGCTCTTACCTCTCTTTTAAGACCCCGGTACAGTCCCTGCTGCAGGGGTCTCCCATTATTCTTATCCATCATATACATTTTCTTAAATACTATCACTCGCAGCCCGAAAACAATTCCCGGCCGGGCCGCTCATATCTAACTATCTGAATAAGGAAACCACCTTTTCAAACCAGCCTGTGCGTTCTTTGAGCTCATCAAACTGCTCACAGTAATCGTAGCGTTCACACTTCATCCAGTCCGGTCTCTCATCATAGTTAACATAAGCTGTAAAATTCATAGCATTGCGAATTGACATAATCCTTACCTCCTGTTATCTTCTTCATATACCGTTTATTTGTTTTCTATAACAATGATACCACAGTAATTCGGGAAAACAATGGGCTGGCAACGAGAATAAAAAGAAAGAATTTGTGCTCTGTGCACAAAACATTTATAAATGCAATTATTTCGATTGGGATTGTCCTCATCATTCTGTATGGGTTGTGCATCCGGCACGGATTTGTCAAGACGATAGCGATTATAATTGGGAGGATTTATTATGGGCTGTACAATAGAAGATATGCTGACTATGACGGGGGACCGCTACCAGATGTCCCTGATTGCCGGGGACCGGGGCTGGTCCAATTCCATCAGCTGGCTGCTGATGGTGGAGGATATGACTGTGCTGCGGCACTTCGCCGGTAAGGAGCTGGCGGTAACCACCGGCATGGGCTTTGATACGGAGGAGAAAATGCTGGCCCTGGTACAGTCTCTTAAAGAACAACATGCAGCAGGACTGATATTCAATACCGGCTTCTACGTTGACGAGATACCCGCTTCCGTCATAAAGATGTGCGACGAGGCAGACCTTCCCCTGGTCACCATCCCCTGGGAGATCTACATTACAGAGATGATCAAAGACATTTCTATCCGGATCTTCCTGCAGGGCATGACCGATGAGCAGATCACCGCTGCCTTCATCAAGGCCATCAGCTCGCCAGAGCAGGCCGCCGCAGCCAGACAGGACCTGCTGCAATACTTTGATGTGACGGGAGACTTCCAGGTGATTGTGCTTGCCACACCGGATCTTGATACCATGGATACGGTAGAGCGGCGCAGAATCGGCTACCGGATGGAACTTTACCTGGAAAATGTAACCCACAGCTGCAGTTTCTTCTATTACGATGGGCAGTTCGTCCTCATATGCAATAATCTGCCGCCGGATATTACCGAACAGGTAATCACAGACTTTAAACACCGCATGGAGGTCCGGATGCCTGACAGGAAGATCTCCATTGGAATCGGCAGCCGGATGAAGGATCTGAGCAGCCTTCACCTGGCCTACCGGCGGGCCGAGGCTGCGGTACAGATGGCGGATGCAACAGGCAAGACCCTCCTCCACTTTGATGAGATGGGTATCTACCGCCTGCTCTATCTGCTGCCGGACCAGCCCCTTCTGACAGAAATGAGCGAGGAAGCTCTTAAACCCCTGCTGGACTATGACCGGCAGCACGATGGCCAGTATGTGGAAACTCTGGAAACATACCTGAAGCTGGGCGGAAGCTTTGCCGCCATGGCCGATGTCATGTATGTGCACCGCAACACCCTCATGTATCGGATGAACAACATCAAAAAGCTCTTAGGCTCAGACCTGTCCTCGGCTCAGGACAGACTGCGCTATCAGATGGCCTGCCTGATCCTGCATATGAAGCAGGGCTGATGAAACATCACCAGCCCTGAGTATCAACACATTCCTTCAATATCCATCTCCAGCAAAAGCGGGGTGTGATCCTGGCGGGGACCGGAGTCCATCATCTCAGACCGGATGATCCTGTCCCTGATCCGGTCACTTACCAGAAAATAATCGATTCTCCATCCGCTGTTGTTGATCTTGCTGGTTTTGACCCGCTGAGCCCACCAGGAGTAGGCCCCCTCGATATCCCCATGGACATGGCGGAAGCTGTCGGTAAAACCGGCCGCCAGAAGATTGGAAAAGCCCTCCCTCTCCTCATCGGTGAAGCCGGGGGACCGGCGGTTGCTCTCCGGATGGGCAAGATCGATCTCCTTGTGGGCCACATTATAATCTCCGCAGGAAATAACCGGTTTCACCTTGTCCAGGTCCTGCAGATAGGCAGCATAACACTGATCCCAGATCTGCCGCTCGGCCAGTCTCTTCAGCCCATCCCCCGCATTGGGGGTATAAACCAGGTTAAAATAAAAATCCTTCAATTCCAGCGTAATCATGCGCCCCTCTAAGTCCATGGGTTCCGGCGCACTAATGGCAGGATAGTCCGCCTGCAGGGCAAGTCCCTTCTTATAAAGAGCCATGGTGCCGGCATAGCCCTTCCTGGCCGGCTCCCTGGAGCTGATAAAGGCCATCTCATAATCCGGAAAATACTCCGAAAGGACGGCAGCCTGTTTCTTGTTCATACCCTTCTCCGGCAGCTTGGTCTCCTGCAGGGCGATGATGTCGGCATCCTCCCCTGCGATGGTATCAAGGACAGCTCTTGACAGATCAGACCTGGGGCTGGTTCCCGTGAGGGCAGCGTTTAATGAATCTATGTTCCATGAGATGAATTTCAAGGCATTTCCTCCTTTTGTTCCCTGATATGCTTTTCTTAGGTACAGTAAATTCATTTTAACCGATATGGGCATTTATTACAAGCCGCAGTTCACTTTCTTAATGGCACCCGCAGTTTGTATTATACTGAGGCTCCACATTTCTCCCCATCTCCTTAAGCATCTCCTTGTCGCTTCTGATGGTGGATCCGGAGGTTGTAAGCATGTTGCCGGTGATGGTGGCACTGGCCCCGGAGCAGAAAGCCTGCCGGCCGTCATTTGCCATGAGCATCCTTCCGCCTGCCAGACGGATATTGGCCTCCGGGTTGATATAGCGGAAAATGGCAATAGCCCGAAGGATCTCATCCTCCTCCAGCCGCTGCATGCCCTCAAGGGGTGTCCCCGGAATCGCCATCAGCACATTGACCGGAATGGATCTGATTCCAAGCTCGGATAAGGTCAATGCCATACTGATCCGGTCTTCCCATGTCTCCCCCATGCCGATGATTCCCCCCGAACAGACACAGAAGCCCTCCTCCTGAGCCATCCGTATGGTGGCAAGCTTCTCATCAAAGCTATGGGTGCTGCAGATCTGGGGGAAATACCTTCTGGAAGTCTCGATATTGTCGTGGTAGCTGGTCACACCCGCCTGGCGAAGCCTCTTAAACTGGTCTCTGTTCAGAAAGCCCAGGGAGGCACAAAGATCGATCTTCAGTTCCTCATTCATCTGAGAAAATGTATCGATTGCCCGGTCAAATTCCTCTCCGGTCAGGGCCTTCCCGGATGTCACGATAGCGAACCGGTCAACCCCCTCCTCCTCATTGGCCCTGGCCGCATCCATGATGACAGAGCTGTCCAGAAATCCATACTCCTCGCAGGCAGTATGATGGTGGGCAGACTGGGCGCAGTACTTGCAGTCTTCCCCGCAGCGGCCGCTCTTTCCATTGATAATCGTACACAGGTCAACCTTATCTCCGCAGAGCTTCTCCCGGATCACATCGGCACCCCGACACAGGTCATCAAGGTCGCAGGTTACAAATGCCATGAGGTCATCCTCACCGCCTAATCGTCTTCCATTCACAATTTCCTCAGCAAGCTTTAATACATCCATTTTTTCTATCCGCAAATTATATGCGGCTCCTTTCCTTAACTAACAGACTTAGGCGTTTGCGAAACGCCAAAACTCGCTTAAATAAACATTATTATTTTTAACAAAATAAAACAACTCCTCACTGATTCATGGTAAAATTGAGTTGCCTAGAAACAATCAACCATGCCCCAGAAAGGAGTTGCTACCTAT
>JAFUDC010000031.1 GCA_017459345.1 Eubacterium sp. | reverse complement strand
GGCATATAAACAGGATGACTGGATGATATATCCCTCCGCATCCGCCAGCCCCAGGCAGTGGGCAAAAGCATTACCGCCGATTTCGGTGACTGACGCCGGAATAATAAGATCCCTAAGGTCTGCACAGCGGCCGAAGCAGCCACTGCCAATGCTCTTAAGCCCCTCAGGAAGAATCACTTCTTTCAGGCGGGCGCAGCCGGCAAAGGTGCCCTCTCCAAGGCTTTCCACTGACCCCGGCAAAACCACCTGGTTAAGACCCAGGCAGCGGCCGAAGGCATAATCCCCCAGCCTTTTCACGCCATCCTCTATGGTCAGGTCCCGGATTCCCCGGCAATTATAGAAGCTTTTGGCCGGCAGTTCCTTAAGGAAGCGGGGGATCAGCAGCTTGCTGATTCCCAGGCAGCCATGGAAGATGGATTCATCCATCCGTTTCAGCTGTCCCGGCAGGATCAGCTCTGTAAAATAGCGGTCATTGGTGAAAGCCTGCCTCTCGATGATCTCCACCGTATCCGGCAGAACCGCCTCTTTTAAGTTGGTGCACTCATAGAATGCCTCCACGCCGATTTTCTTAAGGCCCGGCGGCATATCCACATACAGAAGCTCATAGCATCCGGAAAAGGTCCTCTCCTGGATTTCCCGGACCGGCCCCTTAAAATGCACCTCCCTTAAATAGGTACAGCTGAAAAAGGTCCAGCCTCCAAGAGACTTCAGGCTCTTAGGGAATGTCAGCCGGTACAGGCCGCGGCAGCTGGAAAAGACGCCATTTTCCAGGGTCTCGATTCCTTCCATCAGGGTAACCTCCACCAGTCTGGAACAGCCTTCAAAGCAGTGCCAGCCGATGGTTTTCACACTTCCGGGAACCCGAATACTGGTAAGACCGGTGCAGCCCTTAAAGGCCCTCCAGCCTATATAGGCCACCGTCTCCGGAATCTCCACTTTTTTAAGTAAAACTCTCTCATGGAAGGCGTCCGCCGCAATCATGGTGGTGCCCGCAGGGATCTCGGCTTCCCTGAGATTTCGCCTTGCCACCATCAGCACTTTTCCGATATAGGCAAAGCTCTCCTTCCATTCCGTCTCATTTTCCGAGTAGTATTTATACCAGGGTGTCCGGGAGAAGGCATCCCTTCCCACACGGACAACCCCTTCCCCTCCCAGAACCTTGTTCAGGTTTGCACAATAGTAAAAAGCTTCCGACCGGATTTCCTTCACAGAAGGAGGAATGGTAATCTCGTGAAGGTCACGACAGTCCCGGAAGGCTCCCTCACCGATCACTTCGATGCCGGAGGGAATCTCCACGTAAGTGTCTGTTCCTGTATATTTAATTAATTCATTTTTTTCGATCCTAAAATCTGTCTCTTTATTCACCAGGTCTTATCCCTCCTCTCCATGCAGATTACAGCAGCTTCAGCTCATCCTCCGTCATCACTACCTTGATGGCCCAGGGGGGCAGGTCCGGCAGGTCATAGCCCTGGTCCAGGAAGACAAAGGCAGTCTCATAGGCCGGGGCATTATGGGGAAAGGACCCGTACCCGTCGGTAAAGTAAATCATCCCCTTGAGGTTGATAAATTCATGCTGGCGGATCAGCTGGTCCACCCGCTCAAAGACCGGGCGGAAATCCGTTCCTCCAAAGCCCTTCAGGACCATATCAGAGATATAGGCATCGAACTCCTCCTGGGAACTGATCCGGACATCCTCCTCCACCCTGGCACCACATTGAATAATGTGAACATTAATTTTCCGGAAAAAGTTTTCCGACTGCTTGAGGATATTCCAGGTCTTGCTGACAAAGGCCTGGACCAGGTCTCCGGAAACAGATTCAGAAGTGTCGATAGCTATCACAAACTCCCGGATCTTCTTCACATCCTTGTATTCCAGGGGCTCCACCAGGGGCATATCCTTGTAAAGCTTGAGGCCGTAGGTATAAAAAATGTAATCGAATTCATCATCGTTGATCTCTACATTTTCTCCAATGACAGAGAACCTCTTAAGGAAATTGGCGTAGTCATACTTTTCCCGGTTGATCTCTGCTAAAAGCTGCTGCATGTCCCCGGCTCCCTCTCCGTAGGCGTCGGAAAATGTATCCAGGTCCACCTGGATTCTCTCAGCTATCTCCTTCCACCGGTCTCTAAGCTCTGCAGGCTTTAAAGCCGGCTTCCTGTCCTCCCGGTCGCTGTTTCCTTCTCCCTCGCCTCCGATACCGCCCCCTTCTTCGCTTTCTACTACGCTTAAGACTTCATCGGACTGGCCTGCATCCTCCCCCTCTTCTCCGTCGGGGGGCAGGTCCTCTCCGATTCCCTCATTATCATCTATCTTCTTGCCGGAGGAATCATCATCCTCATCTCCGGCAGCATTTTCTTCCTTGTCCTGATTCTCATCCTCGAGAATCGTCTTGTTATACCAGATGGAATGGTCATCTGCCATAAAGTTTCTTCTTAACTGTTCTATCTCGACATCCGAGATATTCTCCTCCATAAAATACTTATAGATCCACTCTGCGGAAAGCCTGGGAAGCTTCCCCGCAAGGTCCCGGATCAGCCAGGCCTGGGCCGTCTCCCTCTCACAGGAGAGTGATTTCAGATTCATCTTATTAATCAGATTCTCCACCGCGATATCGCAGGCCAGATCCCAGACCGGTCCATCTATTTTTTTCGATATAAATAAGTGTCGGAACACACAGTGCAGGACCGTATGCAGATAATCTCTTGCCGGGAGTCCCTTCTCCTTCTGGTAGAGCCGGCAGATATGGGCTGCATTATAATACAGAAACCTTCCGTCCGTCGCCATGGAAAGGGTATCCATATCATGGTCCGGTACAATCTTTATAAAGGCTGCCTCCATAAAGCGGAGGTTGATAAAAAGTGTGTGATGAGACAGCCGCAATATATCCCTGGCAAGATCCTGCGTCAGCCGGGCGTTATCCAGAACTCTCTTTGCATTTCCATCCCCGTCTGCATATCCGTGGGATTTTAAAAGCTTCCTGCTGCTTACCTCCCACTCCTTATTATCTGATATATTCTTTTCCATCTTCATTATCTCTTGCTGTCTGCATCTTAAATCCTAAAAGAAAAGGGTGATGCCCCCCTGCGACCGCTTTCGTTAAAGCATCGAGGAAAAGCAATCACCCTTGGATTAAAAACTATACAT
>JAFUDC010000030.1 GCA_017459345.1 Eubacterium sp. | reverse complement strand
CTGACAGGTAGGATCTGGCCAGCAGCAGGGGAAGGCCGGCTGTCAGAGCCGCAAACCTGGCCTTGCTTGGCTGATAGCCCGCATCACTGCGGGCAAACATCTCCTTCTGCACAGGAAATGGCTGATCATCCAGGAGGATTTCCTCCATGCCGCACCACAGGGCAAATGTAATGGTTACCCGTCTTCTGGGCGGTGTCATAAAAACATAGGGCAGCTCAATCTCTGCATCCGCCCGGATCTGAGGCCCGATATCTGTATCCTCGATACATACCTCCATGGGGAATCTCCGGTCAACCAGCCTCTGGGAAAAGATTGCCTGTACCCGGATCTTCTTGTCCTGATGTTCCGATGGAAGCTGGCCGCGGAAACCCAGCTTCATGATCTGCTCATTAATATTCACCGTAATCCTGTAGTTTATCTTCTTCATGGTTAACCCGGCCTTTCATCTTTGGTCTGTTATTATATATTATAAAGCATTTATCGCAAAAGACAAGAAGATTGTAAGTGAAAACCATTCACTTAATCACAGCTGCGCTTTCCTTAAGGGTGTTTCTATAAAAAAGAGGTAATTATTGTAACTTGGGATGGATTTTTCGCTCAGGGATTGCTATACTAAATCTGAGATATACATAATGAAAAAAGACATTTTCAGCTGAGAGGATTATAGAAATGAATAAACAATTTACATTTGATGAATTACATGCCATCGTAGCTGCCCTTCGCAGCGAGAACGGCTGTCCCTGGGACAGGGCCCAGACCCATGAGAGTCTCAAGGCCGCAACGATAGAAGAAGCTTACGAAGTCAATCAGGCGGTAAGCGATTATACCAGGACCAATAATCCGACGAATCTGAAGGAAGAGCTGGGCGACCTGCTCCTGCAGGTTCTCTTCCACAGCCAGATTGCCGAGGAGAACGCTGCTTTCACTTTGGAAGATGTGATCGACGGGGTTGCCCGGAAGATGATCCGGCGTCATCCCCATGTATTCGGCCAGAAATCCTACGATTCACTGGAAGAGCAGCAGGCCGACTGGGATAAGATTAAGGATGTGGAGCATGGGTCTCTGACTCCGTCCGAGGAGCTCAGGGCAATTCCTGCCGCCTTCCCCGCCCTGATCCGCAGCCAGAAGGCTGCCAAAAAGGCCATGAAGCATCAGCTGATCAGTTCTTCAGACGAAGCCATATTAAAATCCATGCTGGAGTCTGTGGTGGCCCTTCAGATGGCGGCCGCAGACACGGAGGACAAGTCCTCCTTTGAAAAGAAACTGGGAGAAGCCCTCTTCTCCATCACCCGCCTTGCCGCCAAATACGGCGTGCAAAGCGAGATTGCTCTGACAAGGAAGGTGGAGGACTTCATAGAAGAGATGCAGTGATTCCTCTTCCTGTGATTACACGGCCATGGATGCCTTATCCGGCTTTGCCTTCTCCTCCATAAGAATAGAAGCAAACTTTCGGCTGTAATACAGGTACTGTTCCATGTCATCCTTACCCATCCTGTCGGAAACCCTGCGCAGTAGATCCAGGCAGCGCTCTGCTTCTCTTTGCAGCAGGTCCTGCCCGGGCCTGGTCAGTTCACTTAATCTATATCGGTGGTCCTCCATTCCGGGATGGAGCACAATATATCCCTTCTTCGTGAGGGTGTGCATCATCCTGGAAACAGCAGGTCTTGAAAGCTGGAGCCGGTCCCCCAGGCTTGAAACACTGACGGAAAGTCCCTGTCTGATCATCTGATAAATGCTAAGTAAGACCGTCATCTCTCCCATAGGTGTCTGGCATTGCTTCTGAAAACAAAGATTTGCT
>JAFUDC010000029.1 GCA_017459345.1 Eubacterium sp. | reverse complement strand
TGACCTACGGTGCCCTGTCCAACATGAAGGTAGATAACATGCGTCTGGAGCATCAGGAGAAGCTGATTAAGGATGCAGTGAGGGTGGCTGCGGCCCAGAGGCTGGAAGAGGCCAGAGAGGAAGAGCTGGAGAGACAGCAGGCCAGGAAGGCAGAACCAGAAAAGGAGATCGGCTTTATCGCTGTATCCATCGGTGAGGGACTTACGGATATCTTTAAGGGCCTTGGCGTAGATTACCTTATCGAGGGCGGACAGACCATGAATCCCAGTACGGAGGATATGCTCAACGCCATCGACCAGGTGAATGCGAAGAATATCTTCATTCTGCCCAATAATAAGAACAGTATCCTTGCAGCAGAGCAGGCCAGAGACCTGACCGAGGATAAGAATATCATCGTTCTGCCTACTAAGACCATCCCCCAGGGTATCGCTGCCCTGATCGGCTATATGCCTGAATCTGACGTAGAAGAGAATGAGGAAGCCATGAAGGAGGCCTGCGGCGAGATTCGCACCGGCCAGATTACCTATGCAGTCAGAGACACATCTATCGGAGGCAAGGAGATCCATGTGGGAGATATCATGGGTATGGATGACGAGGGTATCCAGGCGGTCACACAGGATGTGAACGAAACTGCCATGGAGCTGCTAAGCCATATGGTGGACGAAGATACCGAGCTGATTTCACTTTATTACGGCGAGGAGATTTCCGAAGATCAGGCCACAGAACTGGCTGACCGGATTGAAGAGAAATTCCCGGATGCGGAGGTGGAGACCAGCTTCGGCGGCCAGCCCATTTACTATTATATGATTTCGGTGGAGTGATACCAGGGAGCAGATATGATCTGCTCCTTTCTTTATCAGGAAGAATTAGCTATCAGGAAGAATGATACGATGACATCAGTAAGAGAAATCAAAGGGATCGGGGAGAAAACCCAGAAGCTCCTTTCAAAACTGCATATAGAAAGCGTGGAAGATCTGGTTCACCACTACCCCAGATGCTACACCGCTTACCCTGACCCCATCTGCCTATGTGATATTCATACCGGGCAGCGGTGTTCTATCTACTGCCAGATAGCCTCCCCGGTCAATATGCGGGCCACCAGGAGGCTTAAGCTCTGCACCTGCCTGGCGGCAGACCAGACCGGGCAGATCTTCCTGCGCTGGTTCAACATGCCCTATCTGCGGACCAGCTTAAAGCAGGGGGAGAGCTATATCTTTACCGGGACACCGGTTTTTAAGGATGGACGGATCATGTTAGAGCAGCCGGAGATTAACACTCCGGATAAGTACAGGAAGTTAACCCGGACCTTTCAGCCGGTCTATCCGCTGACCGCCGGCCTCTCCAACAAGACTTTGCAGAAGGCCATGGCAGCAGCTTTTGATATTTATCAGGCAGAGGAGTTTCTCCCCGACAATATCAGAGACTATTACGACCTGATCGATGAGCATAAAGCATTATATGAGGTACATTTTCCCTCGGAAGAAATGTCTCTTAAGGAGGCCAAGAAGAGGATAATTTTTGATGAGTTCTTTCGCTTTTTCAGTGCTCTTGAACTGGTAAAGGAGAGGGAGCACCAGGCCCTTAACCATTATGTGATCTCTCTGGATGAGCATGTTAAAGGTTTTATCGGCAGGCTTCCCTATGAGCTCACCGGAGCCCAGAAGCGGGCCCTCTATGATATCCGGGGTGACCTGGCCGGAACCATGGCCATGAACCGGCTGATTCAGGGGGATGTGGGGTCTGGAAAGACCGTGGTGGCCATGGCTGCCATGCTGGCAGCGGTAAAGAGCGGATATCAGGCGGCCATGATGGCTCCCACTGAGGTCCTTGCCAGTCAGCACTATGAGACATTTACCAGGATGTTCAGGGAAGAAGGCGTCAGGGTAGGGCTGCTGATGGGATCCATGAAGGCTGGCGAGAAAAGAGAGATTCGGACAGGACTTGAGTCAGGGGAGATTGATATCCTGGTCGGCACCCATGCCATGATTCAGGAGAGCGTTCATTACAGGAATCTTGCCCTGGTGGTGACGGACGAGCAGCACCGGTTCGGCGTTAAGCAGAGGGATGCATTGCTTAAAAAAGGCAAGGATCCCCATGTCCTTGTCATGAGCGCCACCCCCATTCCCCGAACCCTGGGAATCATCCTCTACCGGGACCTGGATGTAAGTATTATGGACGAGGTCCCGGCCTCAAGACTGCCCATCAAGAACAGCGTGGTGACGCAGAAATCAAGAAGAGCCGCCTGGAACTTTATCAGAGCTGAGGTGGCCAAAGGACACCAGGCCTACGTGATCTGTCCCATGATTGAGGAAAGCGAGACCCTGGACGTGGAAAATGTCACCCGCTACAGCCAGATGCTGGCTCAGAACCTGCCCCCTGAGATCAGGGTAGAAGCTTTAAACGGGAAAATGTCTCCCGATGAGAAGAATGATATTATGGACCGGTTCGGCAGAGGCCAGATTCAGGTGCTGGTATCCACCACCGTGGTGGAAGTGGGTATCGATGTGCCCAATGCCACCGTCATGCTGATTGAGAACGCCGAGCGCTTCGGCCTGGCCCAACTCCACCAGCTTAGAGGCCGGGTTGGCCGGGGAAAGGACCAGTCCTACTGCATCTTCATCTCCGGATCGGACCAGAAGGAAGCCATGGAAAGACTCATGATCGTGGGAAGGTCCAACGACGGCTTCTATATCGCCGGGGAAGACCTTAAGATGCGGGGGCCGGGAGAGTTCTTCGGAACCAGACAGAGCGGAACCATGAATTTCGCTCTTGGGGACATCTACTCCAATGCGGACATCCTAAAAGCAGCCTCAGAGGCGGTGGACCAGCTGAAGGAATCGGGCTATAATTTTATGCAGCTACACCAGTATTCGTTAGATGAAGACCTGAACTTTGCCAAAAATCTGTAAAAAAAGACAGAGGAGAGGTTCTTTTGTTTCCTTTAGAACGGAGAATTGGAGACAGGGTAATGGTTCCCTGTATCCTTGATATATAGACGATTTCCCGAAGCAGAAAGACTTGACAAAAAGACAGGATATTGTAGAATAAAAGAGATATGCTAACTACTCAGAATCATGCGAAATCGAGAAGGAGTTCTGAGTAGTTATGTGACATCTTTATGACAAACTACAGGAGAAAGAGCATATATCCGATGAGAGTTATCGCAGGCAAGGCCAGACATCTTAAGCTTAAGACCATGGAGGGGGATAATACCAGACCCACCACCGACCGGATTAAGGAGACCCTGTTTAACATGCTCTCTTTTGATATTGAAGGTTCCTCCTTCTTAGATCTCTTTGCCGGCAGCGGAGGGATCGGCATCGAGGCATTAAGCCGGGGGACCAGAGAGGCGGTTTTCGTAGAGAATAACCGAAAGGCTCAGGGCTGCATCCGGGATAATCTCACCCACACCCACTTAGCCGATCAGGCGGTTCTGATCGGAAGGGATGTGATGACGGCACTTTCCATACTAGATGATGAAAAGAGGCGGTTTGATTATATCTTCATGGATCCGCCCTACGGGAAGGGCTGGGAGGAGAAGGTTCTCAGATTTCTTGCAGGTTCATCACTTTGTGACGGGGAGACCGTGATTATCGTGGAGTCAGATCTTTCTACCGGATTTTCTTATCTGGAGGGGACAGGTTTAAAAATCTATAAAGAGAAGATTTATAAAACGAATAAACATACCTTTGTATGTAAGGAGCAGCTAATATGAGAATCGCAGTTTATCCGGGTTCCTTCGACCCGGTGACCTATGGACATATCGACCTGATCCGCCGTGGGGCGGCAGTTTTCGATAAGCTGGTGATCGGCGTGCTCAGGAATTATGTCAAGAAGCCCCTGTTTGAGCTGGAGGAAAGGGTGGAGATGCTTCACCAGGTGACCAGGGATATCCCCAATACAGAGATTACCACCTTCAGCGGCCTGGTTGTGGATTTCTGTCACCAGCAGAAGGCATGTGCCGTTTTGCGGGGAGTCCGGTCATTTTCAGACTTTGAGTATGAGCTGGTCATGGCTCAGACCAACCGGAAGCTGGCGGAGGATGTGGAGACCATCTTCCTGACCACCAGTCCCGAGTATTCCTATGTAAGCTCCAGTTCCGTCAGGGAGCTGATCGCCTTTAACGGGGATATCACAGCCTTTGTCCCGGATTACATCCGGGAGAGGATTGAGGATAAATGTAAAAAGTAAAATCATTCAGATAAAAGGATTATATATCGAGGAGGTAAACATGAACGTAGAACAGCTGATTGAAGAGATTGAAGTGTATATTGACAATTGCAAGACCACCGGTATGCTGGGCGGCGGAAGCATGATCAAGGTAAACCGTGAGGAGCTGATGGCCATGCTTGACGAGCTCAGGGAACAGCTTCCGACGGAGCTTGCTGAGAGCCGCCAGATCCTTTCTACCAGAGAGTCCATCATCGCCGATGCCAGATCCAAGGCTGAGCGGATCGTGCAGGATGCGGCTAAGGAAGCCGGCGTTATGATCGATGACAACGAGATCGTGAACCTGGCCAATATGCGCGCCCAGGAGATTCTGGATTCGGCGAATGCCCAGGCAGACGAGATTGTCGGCAATGCCCGGGAGACAGCCAAGACTCTCCAGAACGGTGCCTTAGAGTACACACAGAGCATGATGGGCGGTATGGAGTATCTCTACAGCAGCATGATCGAGCAGGAGAAGCAGTATTTTGAAGCTGTGATCAATAAGCTCAAAGATGACCACAAGCAGATTCTCGAGGATAAGCGGGAAATCGACCTTCAGCTGGGCTACAACACCAGGACTACCAGAAGCAAAGAAGATTTCGAAAAAAAGGAAGAACCGGAAGAGTAAAAGGTAATTTATAAGGCAGACTGAGGAGGGGCTGTGCACTTTAGTGCACAGCCCCTCCTCAGTCTGCACAGCCCCTCATCTTAAAGAATGATATACAGTCCGACAGCCATGATGCAGCACAGCAGCTTTGATTTAAGGTATGTATCAAGAGAAAGCCCGCATCCGTCAAGAACTCCGGCAATCTGAGCCAGGGAGCATATTCCTCCGAACTCCAGGGCCAGGATCAAAAGCAGCACTTTTATCTTGCTTCCGATTGTTGTCAGGCCGATAAGAAACTGGCATCCGGTCGTGATCTCCAGGCTGGAAAGAAGAAACTGCAGGGGAAGGAAGCGGGAGAGGGCAGTCTCCCTGACCAGGCCGAACAGAATGGAGAAGAGCATGACGTAGATTCCTATGATGAAGATTGTCTCCAGAGAAGAGGTCCAGATGTCCGATATGGACAGAGCAGAAGTTATGTCTGCTCCTGCTGCCATTCCGGGAGAAGGCTGACAGGCAGCAGAGTCCGGCTTTGAAAGGATCATGTTAATCTTTATATGTTGTCGTTGATTCACCTTAGCTGCCAAACGGCCGCCATACTCATTTTTTACGATGAAAAGAACATATAATATCAGGAGCGGCAGGTAGAGGCAGATCAGCATGAGTCGCCACTCTTCCTGCGTCAGTATGGAGGGGGCAGAAAGATGAAGCATACCTCCGGCCGCCCTGATATCTCCAAAACATAAAGTATGAACATAGCCCAGCAAAAACATGGGACTGACGAAGGAGCACAGGGGAAGGAGCTTCTCTGCGGCTGCTTTAGAAAGGATGCCTTTTTCATAATAATGCCTTAGGAAGATCGCTCCCATGGGAAAACCCGAGGCAAGTCCCAGCAGTATAAGAGGAAATGTATCAGACAGGATATGGTCTTTTCCGAACATTTTCCCGGTCAATTCGGTAAGTGTTTCCGGTACATGATAGTGGATAAAGAAGCGGGACAGGATGATCAGGGGGAAGAGGGCCGGCAGGACAGAGTAGCCCCATAGACGGATGCCGTCCTGCACATAATCCTGTATGGTGGCGGAGTGAGTCAGGAGCAGGAGGAAGACCAGGATGCAGACCAGGGCCGGGAGCCTGCGCCGGAATCTGCGGCCGCTGCATGTGGAAAAAGCGGATTTTCTCATGGATTTTACATATCTGCCATTGGGAATTTTGTTTATCATATAATCTATTCTATGAAGGGGCAGGAGCATTTCAGAACCCCTCATAAACCACAAGATATAGCAGTATTTTTTTCTTGACAAAGAAAATGCAGATGTGTATAATAGCAAGAGTATGAGTACGAAAGGTTGCTGATATTGTGAGAATCAATATATCGGAGATCTTGGCGAATCCATCGCTTGTCAGAGACTTTGAAGTCTGCCCTGAATTTGAGGAGTTAGAGCTTAAGTCAAGCTCCTATCCCGTGAGCCGCAAGGAGCCGTTTACATTATCTGTGACCGGCGAGGCCGGGAAGCTGCATATCAGGGGTGAGACAGAAGTCAGACTGACCATGCCCTGTGACCGCTGTCTGGATGATGTGGAGATAACATTCCCAATTCAGATTGATTACAGGATTAGACCGGACAGGGAGGAAGCTCTTCTTTCCGAAGCTGGTGATAGGGATTCAGAGATAGAAGATTTTGATGAGTACAGCTTTCTTGACGGATGTATACTGGATGTGGACAAGCTTGTTTCTGACGAGATTGTGGTTGCGCTCCCTACAAAGGTTCTTTGTAAAGAAGATTGTAAAGGATTGTGTCCTGTCTGCGGAACTAACCTGAACCACAGTTCCTGCAGCTGTGATCGAACAGTGGGAGATCCGCGCATGGCAGCCATCCGGGATATCTTTAAGGATTTTAATCTGAACTCCTGATGAGGTATCCATAATCAATCAGTATTACATTCATACGTCGCTATAACATTAGATAAGAGGAGGTGTGACCATGTCAATTTGTCCGAAGAATAAATCTTCCAAGGGAAGAAGGGACCGCCGCAGAGCAAACTGGAAGATGACTGCGCCGGCACTGGTTAAGTGCAGCAAGTGCGGAGCATTAACAATG
This sequence comes from Eubacterium sp., assembly GCA_017459345.1. Taxonomy (GTDB): domain Bacteria; phylum Bacillota; class Clostridia; order Lachnospirales; family Lachnospiraceae; genus Anaerobutyricum. Next base: position 6,426 of record JAFUDC010000029.1, on the reverse strand, counting down.
CCTCACAGGGTATGCAAGGCTTGCGGTTCTTATAATAAAAAAGAGATCATCAACGTTGGCTGATCTTATGAAAAGCGCGTAATTTAGGCTCTATGACAATCCATCATAGAGCTTTTCTTTTGTTTTGAAGAGGAGAAAGAACATGAAGAAACTACTGTTAATTCTGGCGATACTATCAGGCATCACATGCTATGGCCTTCAGGCCCATGCCGCATCGATCGTCAGCACCGGGCATCAGAAGTACAACTATAAGGAATACCTGAGTGATCTGGCTGCTCTGCAGAAGAAATATCCGGACTATCTGCAGTACAAGGTGATCGGAAGCTCCGCAGATGGCAGAAAGCTGCATGATGTAGTGGTGGGTAATCCGGATGCTAAGAAGCATCTGATCGTGATTGCCAACCTGCATGCAAGAGAGTATATCACAACCCAGTTAACCATGGCACAGATTGAGTATATCTGCAAGAATTATAAAAAGAAGATCAATAAGAAAAAGGTATCATCCACTTTAGATAAAGTCGCCATACATTTTATTCCCTCCGCAGATCCTGACGGAACCGCAATCAGCCAGTACGGGTTTGGCGCCATCCGCAGCAAAAGCTGGAGGAATAAGATGAAACGGACAGGCGCAAGCTCGACAACCTGGAAGGCCAATGCAAGAGGAGTGGACCTGAACCGCAACTGGCCGATCTCCTGGGCAGCCGGAGGAAGCCGGGGCGCCATGGGCTATCGGGGACCGAGCGCTGCCAGCGAGCCGGAAGTGAAGGCGATTATTAAGGATGTCAATAAAATCCAAAAGAAGGGGAAGATTATCGGTCTAATCAGTTATCATTCCATGGGCTGTATTCTTTATGGCAGATGTGCCAGCCAGGCGACATCAAGTGTGAGAAGCAAAACTACAAGGATGTACCAGCTGGCTCAGAAACTGACAGGGTACAGGCTGATGCCGACAGAAAGCATCAGCAGTGCCAAAGGGTGCTCCAGAGAATACTTCCTCTATAAAAGACACATTCCCTGCATTACTCTTGAGGTAGGGAGCAGCGCAAGCCCTGTTCCCATATCCCAGTTCCCTTCAATATGGAGGAAGAATAAGGATATCCCGATCAGAGAGGCGCAGATTTTATCCTAAAATCCCGTCGAAAGAAGAATAAATACCTCCTATTTCCCTGTTTCCGTTATTAATTTTCGAAACCGGATACTGTATAGTCAGATTACGAAAATTGATAACGATAGCTGCCTGGTTTGCAGATGAACTTAAAAAGCCCGGCAGCATCCTAAACAGGGAAAAGGAGGTATTTGTCATGTTATTCCATGTTTTAACAATCGTTATTCCAGTCATCGTTATTATTGCACTTGTAATTATTGGCAGCAAGGTGATGTACAAGCAGGCTCCGCCTAATGTGGCCATGGTTGTGACCGGTCCCTCCGGCAGCAAGACCATCATCGGAAAGGGTTGCTTCGTGATTCCAATCATACAGCGGGTGGATAAAATGTCCTTAGAGAATATCCAGGCTGATTTTACATCACGGGATGAGATTCCCACCAAGGATGCCATCAACATCCTGGTGGATGCCGTCGCCAACATCGCCATCTCCCAGGATCCGGAGCGGCTTAAGATTGCTTCCTCCAAGTTTCTCGGATACAGCACCGACCAGATCAGAGCGATTGTAACTCCTGTCCTGGAAGGAAACATCCGTGAGATCATCTCCCAGACAACACTGAAGGAACTGATTCAGGGAGATAAGAAGCAGTTTGCTGAAAAGGTAATGGAGAATGTAACCCCTAACCTCAACGATATGGGTCTGGAGCTGACCACCTTCAATATCCAGAACTTTAAGGATAAGAAGGGTGTGATCGAAGATCTGGGTATTCAGAATACCGTCCAGATCAGCAAGGACGCATCCAAATCCAAAGCCCTGGCAGAGTCTGAGATTGCTATCGCCCAGGCGGAGGCTGACAAGGCTGCCAATGAGGCCAGAGTGAATGCAGATGCTGAGATTGCCAGAAGACAGAATGAACTGAAGATCCAGAAAGCTGCATTGAAGAAAGAGTCCGATATCAAGCAGGCAGAAGCTGATGCTGCTTACGATATCCAGAAGGAAGAGCAGAGAAAGACCATCGAGGTCACAACCGCTAACGCCAACCTGGCCAGACAGGAGAAGGAGCTTGAGCTCAAGGAGCGGGAAGTTTCCATCCAGGAGCGGAAGCTGGAAGCCACCATCAAGAAACAGGCAGCAGCAGACCGCTATGCCGCTCAGCAAAAGGCCGATGCAGAGCTGTATCAGTCCCAGAAAAGCTCTGAGGCAGAGCTCTATGAGAGACAGAGGAAGGCAGAAGCAGAGGCATTTGAGGCAAAGCAGGCTGCCGTTGCCGTGAGGGAAAAGGCAGAAGCCAAACGCTTCGAGATGGAAAACGAAGCCGCCGGCGTGCAGGCCCAGGGCGAGGCAGAGGCCGCAGCCATCCGGGCAAAGGCAGAAGCAGAGGCTGAAGGCCTCAAGAAGAAGGCAGAGGCCATGAAGCTCTACGGTGACGCCGCAATGCAGCAAATGCAGTTAGACGCTCTTAAAGTATACTTCGAGCAGCTGCCCAAGATCGCTGAGGCCGTAGCTGCCGGTTACGGAAGTGTAGACTCCATCAAGCTCTTTGGCGGAGAGGCATCCAACCTGTCCGGTAACATCGTGACCACCATGACCCAGATCACGGATGGCATCAAGGAATCCTCCGGGATCGATCTGAACTCCGTGCTGGCAGGCTTCCTGGGAGGCAAGATGGCCAAGGGTGATTCTGTTATTCAGGTTCAGCTGCCGGAAGCACAGATCGCAGATAATGCACAGATGACAGAGGAAAACCAGCTTCGGTAAGGTTTGCAGAGGATTTGATTATATGGTAGTATTATTGTGAATCTTAAAAACAGCAGAAACAGCGAATTAAAGTAAAAAGAAGGGATGGTGATTGTATGGGTGATTATCGGTTGATGCATAAGGATAGATATTGTGGAACAATCAGTCTGGACCCGATAACCGGAAATGTGCTGCGTGCTGATATCAATGAATATGGTCCCTATCTTGGACATGCTGATCTGGAGAAGATGAAACGATGGTGGACCCTCAGGGCTGTGCCGGCCTCCCGTAATATCATTAAAGACATATTAAAGAAGCAGAATATATTGACTCCGACATTATATTTAGCTAAAAATCTGGGACTTAGCATGACGGATACTTATTGGATCTGTCCTGTAGATGCCAGGCTTTCCTGGGAGGATGTCAACCTGCGGAATTTTAAGATGCTCAATTACGAAAGAATACCTTATCATAATGCAAGCTCCTATGATCCGAATGCATCACTGGGAGGGCAAATGGAGAAATACTGGGATCTGACCGGAGAGAAACCTGTTCTGGTAAAAGAAAGCTATAAATATTTCGGACAGCAATCATTAAACGAGGTTTTTGCTACACTGCTGCATGAGAGTCAGCCTGGGAAAGTTCCTTATGTATCCTACTGGTCAAGAACCACAGCCGATAGGGGAGTGTTGGCATTATGCGAAGCATTTACCAGCGAAAATGTTGAATTCATCCCCGCTTATGAAGTGGTTGGCAGCCGAAAGAAAAATGCTGATCTGCTTGGATCATTTATAGCTGTTTGTAAGGAGGAAGGCCTGTCAGAGGACATAGTACAGCGCTATATGGATTATCAGATTCTGACGGACTTCATTATTAGTAATACAGATGAGCATCTGCAGAATTTTGGGATTTTGAGGGATGCTGATACAGGTAAGCTTTTATCACCGGCACCTGTTTTTGACAGTGGAAACAGCATGTTCTTTGCTGAATTCGCTGCAAAACCCTGGTCAAGAAGCAGAATTCTGGAGATGGAGACTTCAGGTATATTCAAGAGGGAGGAGAAGGGCCTGGCAAGAGTTGTGTATAAGGATATGGTGGATCTGTCCTGCTGCCCGACAAAGCAAGAGGTGGCAGAATTCTACGCTTCCTCAGGTGTGCCGGAGGAAAAAGCGGCTTTTATTGCGGAAAACTATCAGACAAAGCTGGATATGGTTCATGAATTCCAGCATGGTAAGAAGATAACCTTGTATTTGGAAAAAGGAAGATAAAAGATAGGAATAGTATAATATGTTAGTTTATATCAGAGGTGCAGGCGATCTGGCGTCCGGCATCGCCCTCCGCCTGCATCATGCCGGTTTCTTTATCGTGATGTCAGATCTGCCGGAGCCGACTGCCGTAAGAAGGACAGTTTGCTTCTCGGAAGCTGTCCGCCATGGAAAATGTATGGTGGAGGACGTGGAGGCAGTTTTTGCTAGTAGTTCTATCCATAATACAGAAAATGTCACTCATGAGAGGAAATGTATTAAGAGCAGAGAAACTGTTGAGACGATCCACCATATCCTGAACTCAGGTCGAATCGCTGTGGTCATTGACCTGGATGACAGCATCCTGCATAAACTCAGGCCGGATGTCCTGGTGGATGCCATTGTGGGGAAGAGAAATCTGGGTACGGCAATCACAGATGCCCCCCTGGTGATCGCCGTGGGACCGGGCTTTACTGCAGGGAAGGATTGCCATGCTCTGATCGAGACAAAGCGCGGGCACAGGCTGGGCAGGGTGATACTGGAAGGTACCACCCTGCCCAACACGGGAATCCCGGGCAATATAGCCGGCTATGGGGAGGAGAGGGTACTCTGGTCCGCCAGAGCCGGAATCTTCCATACCCATAAAAATATCGGAGACCTGGTGGAGGCCGGGGAGGTAGTGGGAGAGATCGATGGACATCCCGAAAAAAGCGCGATCAGCGGCATGATTCGCGGACTGCTCCCGGACGGAATGAAGGTGAGAGAACATATGAAGCTGGGCGACGTAGACCCCAGGGGCAAGGAGGCAGAGTATCTGACTGTTTCGGACAAGGCCCTGGCGGTGGCGGGGGGCGTTTTGGAGGCCATATGCAGGCTGTCAGATAAGACTGACAATTGATTTGAAAATAAGGATTATTGCCACATTTTATCTTGTTTTCTCAGGTGAATTATTATAAAATAAAGAAGAAGAGCAATATTTTTCAGGCGATTCCTTGAATTTCAGGAGAAGATGTGAGACAGCTGAGAGAAACAAGATGACAATACCATGAATATTGGTAAAACTGAAGGTAACAAGCTGACAATGTGCACAGAAGGAATGTAAACAGGGAGGGATAACATGAAAGAAGGAACAAGATCACGACCAATGACGCTTTTGTCAACGATTCTGATGATCAGCCTGTTTTTGCTGATGTCAGTTAAAGTTCACGCAAGTGGAGGATCGTCATTATCGATTTCAGGTACGATTGTTAATTCCCAGGGTGTCCTGACATTGGTAGGTCAGGCTGCAGAGGGGAGAACATTTAAGGAACTCTATGTAGATAATAAATATGAGAAGGCCCTAAGCGGGTCCAGCTTTACCTATAAGCTGGATCTGAAGAAGCTTGATCCCGGAATGCATACTGCATATGCGGAGCTGGATGATGGAAGCAAGGTAGATCTGGGAAGAAGATTCCCGGTACATATCTATGATATTCCTGAAATAGCCACGACAGAATTCAAGACCTATGGTACTTATCTGCTCTATACACCAAATCACACCGGTTTGAACGGCGGTCTTTTCTGTCTGTCCGTAAAGGCTAAGGGTGCCAGTTCCTGGTCCAGCATTCCACCTAAATCGGGTGTCAGCGGTTATAACACCTTGAAACTGACCGGCCTAAAACCAAACACGACCTATCAGGTGAGGGCTTTCTACTCCAAGGATCTGGGAGAGGGTTGGTCCTATACGGGTGATGCTACAGGCAGCTATTCCAAGATTGTCACCATCAAGACCGGTCCTAAGGCAAAGCCTCCGGTCAAGTCCATCAAGATCTCCGGTGCCAAGGTCAAGAAAGTGAAGATTCTTGGTAAATGGTACAAGGGTAAATGGTACAAATCATATTATGTATATGAGACCACCTTCAAGGTGACCGTAACTATGAAGAAGAAACCGGGATGTGCAGGCATCTACATCGGAAAGAAGCTGGTAAAGGGCAACAAGAAGAAGTATACAGCCAAGTTTACCGAGTCCGGAAAGATGAAAGGGAAGAAGGTAAAGGTAAGCGTGTATACCTATGGCAATAAATCCTATGGAGCCTGCTCTCCCAGCGTTGTCAAGAAGGTTAAGGTTAACTGATTTTCTTTTATAACAGTAAGATAAGTGTCATAATTATTATTGATTTCATGGGGCGCCAGCTGCCGGCCGCAGGCCGGGCAGCCGGCGCCCCTGTTTTTCATTGAGAGTACCTGGTGGACCGGGAACGAGGATATTAAACGAAAGCGAAGGAGAGAATATGAAGTACAATCTGAACAACAACTGGGAATTTACTACGACTGATAATGAAGCTTTTCGTCTGGGAAAGACG
>JAFUDC010000188.1 GCA_017459345.1 Eubacterium sp. | reverse complement strand
ATCTATATGGACAAAACAGTAACCCTGGCTCATGGGGCCGGCGGAAAACAAACCTCTGCACTGATTGATCAGGTATTTAAGAAATATTTTGCCAATCCCCTGCTGACTTCGGATGATGCAGCGGTGCTTGAGCTGGAAAAGGGAAAAATCGCATTTACCACAGATGGGTTTATCGTCTCCCCGGCGGAATTTCCGGGGGGCAATATCGGAAAGCTTTCCATCTGCGGCACGGTAAATGACCTGGCCTGCATGGGGGCCCGCCCCCTCTACCTGTCCTGTGCCTTCGTAATTGAGGAGGGCTTCCCGATGGAGAAGCTTGAAATCATAGCCTCTTCCATGAAGGAGACTGCAGATGAGGCAGGGATAAGAATCGTGGCAGGAGATACCAAGGTTGCAGGAAAAGGACAGGTGGATGGCCTTTTTATCACGACCACCGGGATAGGACGTATTAAAGATGATGTGAATCTGTCCGGCTTTGATGCAAAACCCGGGGATGCTGTGATTGTAAGCGGGGACATTGGCCGGCATGGCTGTACCATTCTCCTGGAAAGAGAGGACTTTGGAATCGATGCTGAGCTGACCAGCGACTGTGCCCCTCTCTGGAGTGCGGTGGAGGATATCCTCTCGGTGACCAGTGATGTTCATGTCATCCGGGATGCCACCCGGGGCGGCGTGGGAACTGTCCTCTATGAGATTGCAGGGCAGAGCAAGGCGGGAATCCGGCTTGATGCTGCAGCCATACCGGTCCAGGATCAGGTCCGGGGAGTATGCGGCATGCTGGGTCTGGAACCCTTATACCTGGCCTGTGAGGGCAGGCTGGTGATTATTGCTCCTTCTGAACATGCGGAGGCTATTGTTGAAAAGCTGCGCCAGGGTACCTATACCAGGGATGCTGCAATCATCGGTACAGTGACAGAGGATATGCCGGGCAGGGTCATCATGACCACAGAAATCGGTGAGGAGACCCTCCTGCCTGAACCCCGGGGAGAGCTTCTGCCGCGGATATGTTGAAGGTCACTTTGATATCTGAGTAACAGCAGACGTAAGAATCGAAAAGTGCCGAATGTGCCGCTTGTATGAAAAGAAGAAGGAAAACATAATTAACATTGATTAAAGCTGAAAAATATGAAGATAGGAGCTGATGGGATGGAAACCCGCGTGGCTATACTTTCTATTATCGTGGAGAACGGTGAAAGCACAGGAGAATTGAACAGTATATTACATGAATATTCAGACTTTGTAGTGGGCCGGATGGGAATTCCCTACCGGCAGAGGAGCATCAACATCATAAGCATTGTCCTGGATGCCCCCCAGAATGAGATTTCCACACTATCGGGAAGACTGGGACGGCTGCCGGGGGTAAACTGCAAGGCAGCTTATGCCAAAGTCTGATGCCCGGCCTCCGGCGGATCGCAGAGGCGATTACGATTGATACACAGGAGCCATTACAATTAATCAATATCGGAGTAATAGATATCAATATCAGAGTTATAAATATCAATACCGGAGTTATAGATATCAATATTGGAGTTATAGATGATAAAATTAGCAGTTTACGGAAAGGGCGGTATCGGCAAGTCCACAACCATCTCCAATGTGGCGGCGGCCCTGGCGAAAAAAGGATATAAGGTTATGCAGATCGGCTGTGATCCCAAGGCGGATTCAACCATCCTGTTAAGGCATGGGGAGCCGGTGAAGACGGTTCTTGATCTGGTCAGGGAGAGAAGGGATGATTTTGAACTCTCCGATATGGTGAAGACCGGATTTAACGGGGTTCTCTGCGTGGAGGCGGGAGGCCCGGCACCGGGCCTTGGCTGTGCCGGAAGGGGAATTATCGCCGCCCTGGAAAAGCTTGAGGAGAAGGGAGCCTACCGGGTTTACCAGCCGGATATCGTTCTCTATGATGTACTTGGGGATGTGGTCTGCGGCGGATTTTCCATGCCCATGCGGAAGGGATACGCCGATCAGGTTTTTATCGTGACATCCGGGGAAAATATGTCCATTCACGCGGCGGCCAATATCGCCATGGCCCTGGAGCATTTTAAAAACCGGGGATATGCAACATTGGGCGGCCTGATTCTTAACCGGAGAAATGTAAAGCGGGAGGAGGAGAAGGTTCAGGAACTGGCGGATGACTTTGGCAGCAGGATCGTGGGCCGGCTGAACAGAAGTGACCTGGTCCAGGATGCAGAGGAAGACAGGAAATGTCTGCTGGAAGCCTATCCGGACAGTGACATGGCAGGAGAATATGAGCTGCTGGCAGACCAGATTCTGCAATCGGCAGGTAGTTGAAGGGATAAGAGAATTGCTTAAGATGATACATGGCAGGGAGGCTGACCGCCTCCCTGCCTTAGAGGAAATGATACAATTTAAAGATGCAGCCTGGCCGGTTCCATTTAAGCCGGGTCTGGAGTACAACAGCCCCTGCCACGGAACCTGGAACATTGTCCATATCGGGATGGCTGTGCCCCAGTCCCATCAGATTTATGTGTGCGGGGCCAACTGCAACCGGGGCGTGGTGCTGACTGCGGCGGAGATGCAGGCTTCAGATCGCTATTCCACCCTGACCCTTTTCGAGGAGGATCTCTTTGACGGGCATATGGATGAGCTGATCATAGAGGGAGTCAGTGAGATTATCCGAAAACTGCCCCAAAAGCCCAGGGCAGTCTTTGTATTTACTGTCTGTGTCCACCGCTTTATGGGGATTGACAGGGATTATATCTATTCGGTTTTAAGAGACCGCTTCCCGGAGATCATCTTCGTGGAAAGCTTCATGGAACCTATCTCCCAGAAGGAAGGGCTCACCCCGGATCAGAGACTGCGGATCGGGATGCAGTCTTTTCTGAAAATGAAAGAAAAAAGGCAGGATCTGATCACGATATTCAGCGGGGATTTTCCCCTGGATGAGAACTGCCAGATCAAAAGCCTGCTTAAAAATAGAGGATATAAGATCATAGAAAGTGCCGGCTGCAGTGACTTTGACCAGTATATGTCCATGGGAGACAGCAGCCTGATCCTGTGTACTTATCCTCCGGCCCTGCCTGCGGCCAGGGTCTTAAGCCGGCGGCTTGATACACCATATCTGTACATGCCGGCCACATTTTCTTATGAAGAAAATGCAGACCAGTCGGTAAAGCTTGAAAAATGCCTTGATCAGATCGGTACAGGGACCCCGAATAAGCCTGAAGAATCAATCCAGCAGGCCGAGGCTGCCCTGGCCCGGGCAAAAAATGTGATCGGGGATACCCCTGTTGCTATCGATGCCTCCGCAGTCCCCCGATATCTGGGACTGGCCAGGCTGCTTATCTCCCATGGCTTCCATGTGATCAGGCTCTACGGGGATGCATTTTCTCCTGAAGAGTGGGAGGACTATCTCTGGCTGAAAAGGAATGTCCCTGGGCTCAGCCTGTGTGCCACCATGCACCATAATATGAGAACCTTTCAAAGAGGCCAGGCGGAGAAGGTTCTGGCCATCGGACAGAAGGCCGCTTACTTTCATGATACCCCTTATTTTGTTAATATTGTCCAGGGGGGAGGACTTCATGGCAATGAGGGAATCCGCCGCATGGCGGACCTGATGGTGGAAGCATATCAGACCGAAAAAGATACCAGAGACCTGGTGGGTCGGAAAGGATTAGGGAATAAAAGCTACTGATGAAACATACTTCTGTAATTATATCAACCTATACCGCCGATGTCTCCGGAGTCTGCTCTGCCCTCTATGAGCTTGGCGGCATGGTGGTCATTCACGACCCCTCCGGCTGCAACTCCACCTACAATACCCATGATGAGCCTCGCTGGTATGACCAGGACAGCCTGATTTTTATCTCCGGATTGTCGGAGATGGACGCCATTATGGGAAATGATGATAAACTGATCGGGGATATCGTGCGGGCTGCAGGGGATTTAAGTCCCCGCTTTATCGCCCTGGTCCGGGCACCCGTTCCCATGATGACCGGGGTAGATTTTGAGGCCATCCGTTACCTTGTTGAGAAGGAGACAGGGATACCGACCTGGTATTTCCCCACTGATGGCATGCATTCCTATATACAGGGGGTCAATATGGCCCTGGCTGCAGTGGCAAAGCATATGGTTCTGGATGCTGAAACATCAGCCCAGACAAAGGTGACTCCGCTGATTGAGGGGTCAGGACAATCAAGGATGACTCCTCTGTCTGAGTCATCAGGGCACATAAAGGTCAATCTGCTGGGGGTAACCCCTCTGGATTTCTCCGTGGGAGAGACCCTGCCCTCCATCCGCAGGATGGCCTACGATCATGGATACAGGATTCAGTCCTGCCTGGCCATGGGAAGTAGCTATGATGAGATTGCCGGAGCGGGAAAGGCCCGGGTTAATCTGGTGCTTTCCTCCGCGGGAATCGATGCGGCAAGAGTATTGAAGGAAAGATTCGGCACCCCCTATGTGGTGGGCCTTCCCACGGGGGCATTCGCTGAGATAGTTTTCGCTGCCATGGCAGACAGCCTGGAAAGCGGAAGAGATCATATTGTCTATCAGGAGCCGGATTTTGTCTCGGCTGCACAGCAAGAGAGCTGCAAGATCGGGCATTCGACAAAATTAGTCACAAAAAAACTATCGTTAATAGAGGACAATAGATTTTTGACCCGGCAGAAGGAAGGCAGGATTTATCTAATCGGTGAAGCTGTGACAGCAGGGTCTGTCCGGGAAGCTGCCCGCCTGGAATACGGGCTGGACCTCAAGGTGCTCTGTGGTCTTGAGACGCCGAGAGACCTGCTTGATGAGGGATGTGAGACCCTCTTAAGCGAGGAGGAGATGCAAAAAAGGCTTGCGGATGCAGATGTGGTGATTGCAGATCCCTTGTACAGGCCCATCTGTCCCGAAAATGTCAGCTTTATTCCTTTCCCTCATGAAGCGTTTTCAGGGAGAATATATCGGGACCGGATCCCGGATTTGACGAGACCGGAGCAGATAATATATAATCATACCGGGTAAATTCTCATAGAAAGGAACACATAAAATGATAGATCAATCTATGGAAATCAGCTGGGAGGAGCTTTCTGCTCTCCCACCGGAAGAGTATATGCTGGTGGATATCCGGGATGATAATTCCTTAAATTACGGGGCGATTCCGGGATCAGTGCACATACCCCAGTATGAACTGATGGGGAGGCTTTCCGAGCTTTGCATGGATAAGAAAATCGTCCTCTACTGCAGCCGGGGAATCTTCAGCATGGATATGGCCCTGGACCTGCTGGGTGAAGGCTATGATGCAGTCAGCCTTTCCGGAGGCTACAGCGGATGGCTCACGGGCAGGATAGAGAAGGAGAACAGGGATGAGGAGAAGCGGAAGGACCGGCAGCTTGAGATTGAGAAAAGCATCCGAAGCCGACGCTTTCATAAGAAGCTTTTCTCCCGATTTGCCAAGGCCATTAATACTTATGAGCTCTTAAAGGAGAATGATAAAGTGGCCGTGTGTATATCCGGAGGCAAGGATTCCATGCTCATGGCCAAGCTCTTTCAGGAGATACAAAGACATAACAAGTTTCACTTTGAACTGGTCTTTCTGGTGATGGACCCGGGATACAGCCCGGATAACCGCAAGATCATTGAGAATAACGCGAAGATATTGGGTATCCCCATCACCGTGTTTGAATCGGATATCTTTGAGTCAGTATTCCATATCGAGAAATCACCCTGCTACCTCTGTGCCAGGATGCGGCGGGGCTATCTCTATAACCATGCCAAAGCCCTGGGCTGCAATAAGATTGCCCTGGGCCACCATTATGATGACGTCATTGAGACCATACTTATGGGCATGCTCTACGGGGCCCAGGTACAGACCATGATGCCCAAGCTGCACAGCAGCAATTTCTCCGGCATGGAGCTTATCCGGCCCATGTACCTGATCAGGGAGGAGGATATCAAGGACTGGAGGGATTGTAATGATCTGCATTTTCTCCAGTGTGCCTGCAAGTTCACGGAAACCTGCTCCACCTGCAGCGCAGATGGGGCTAATGCCTCCAAACGTATGGAAATCAAAAAGCTGATTGCCTCCTTAAAAGAGGTCAATCCCTTTGTGGAAGGAAATATATTCAAGAGCGTGGAAAATGTAAACCTCAATACCGTGGTCGCCTACAAGAAGGATGGGGTAAGACATCATTTTCTTGATGAGTATGATAAAGCAGGTGACCAAATGGAAAAGAGAGAGGAGGAGACCTGATGCTGAACCAGTTTTCAAGAACCCAGCTGTTAATCGGTGAGGAAGCCCTTGATACATTACGTGCCAGCCGGGTGGCCATCTTTGGTATCGGCGGTGTGGGAGGCTAT
>JAFUDC010000187.1 GCA_017459345.1 Eubacterium sp. | reverse complement strand
GACTTGTGAAGGATCAGAACCACATCCGGGTATTTATTTAAATCGAAAAAATGTCTTGCAAGATAAATAAATATATGTTATGATTTGATAGTTGTGTAAAAAAGGTGGTCCGCTGTTACGAAAGGTATTAAGAACGCCAGATTATATAGGAGGTACACACAATGAAAGATATTATTAAGAGCATCGAAGATGCACAGCTGAAACCGGAAGTTACCCCTTTCCGCGTAGGTGATACCGTTCGAGTTTCCGCTAAGGTAATCGAGGGAACCCGTGAAAGAATCCAGGTGTTTGAAGGTACTGTAATTAAGAGACAGAATGGCGGAGCAAAAGAGACATTTACTGTCAGAAAGTTCTCCAATGGTATCGGCGTAGAGAAGACCTGGCCATTACATTCCCCGATCGTTACTAAGATTGAGGTAACAAGAAGAGGTAAGGTAAGAAGAGCAAAGCTGTTCTATTTACGTGACCGCGTAGGTAAGAGAGCTAAGGTTAAAGAGTTAGTTAAATAGTATCAAAGAGACCGGGGCGAGTATGTTATACTTGCCCTGTTTTTCCATCCGATTGAAAATGAAATATGGTGATCATATATGAAAAATAACAGATATAGAGAACGCCGCAAGCAGATGATCCATCGGATCAGTGTCTGGGCAGGGGAGGTCATCGGCCTCATCATCCTGGCATTTCTCATCGTCCAGTTTGCTTTTCAGACCGTAACGGTCCATGGGGAGTCCATGAGTCCGGCCTACGGGGATGGTGATATTCTCCTGGTCAACAAGCTGGATTACCGTCTCCATGATCCGAAGAGGCTTGATCCGGTGGCTCTGGAGCTGCCCAACGGCTCCGGAAGCCATTATACGGTAAAGAAAGTGATCGGCTGCCCCGGGGAGACCATACAGATCAATGATGGCAAGGTCTACATCAACGGGCAGGAGACGGACTGCGGATTTGAGGAGGAAATCCTGTCTGCAGGGCTTGCTTCCTATGAGATCACCCTGGGGGAAGATGAGTATTTTATTATGGGTCAGAACTGCAATAACAGCGAGGACTCCCGGGTGGCCAATATCGGCAATATTAAAAGGGACCAGTTTGTGGGTAAGATTATTGCCGTGATCAGGAAGGGATAAGGGAGCGTTTTTGATAAGAATTGGAGGACAGCATGCATTTTCAGTGGTATCCCGGGCATATGACCAAGGCCCGGAGGATGATGCAGGAGAACATCAAGCTGATTGACATCGTGGTGGAGCTGGTGGATGCCAGAATTCCCTACAGCAGCAAGAACCCGGATATCGATCAGCTGGCGCAGAACAAGTACCGTCTGATCATCCTGAATAAAGTCGATATGGCAGATCCGGAGCTTACTGACCTGTGGGAAGCCTACTATAAAGAGAAGGGTTTCTATGTGGCCAGGGTCAACTCCCAGAAGGGGAGCGGGATCAGGGAAGTGAAAAAGCTGATTGAGCAGGCGGTAAAGGAGAAGAAAGACCGGGATAAAAAGCGGGGTATCCTTAACCGGCCGGTCCGGGCCATGGTGGCCGGAATTCCCAATGTGGGCAAGTCCACATTTATTAACTCCTTTGCCGGGAAAGCTGCCGCAAAGACCGGCAATAAGCCCGGCGTGACCAAGGGTAAGCAGTGGATCAAGATCAATAAGAATGTGGAGCTCCTGGATACCCCCGGTATTCTCTGGCCTAAGTTTGAAGACCAGGCTGTAGGCCTGAGGCTTGCCCTCATCGGATCCATCCGGGAGGAGATTCTCAACACCTCGGAGATGGCGGTGGAACTGATCGATTTCCTGAAAAAAGAGTATCCCGGGGCCATATTCTCGCGCTATAATGTGGAGGAAGAAGGAAGCGCCCACATGATACTGGAAGAAATTGCCAGAGTCAGGGGCTGCCTGATGAGGGGCAGTCAGGTGGATATTGAGAAGGCGGGATTGCTGCTTCTGGATGAATTCCGGTCCTTAAGACTGGGAAGAATTTCTCTGGAACGGCCTGATATTGATTCGAGATAGATTAATCATTATGATAAAGAAAAAG
>JAFUDC010000028.1 GCA_017459345.1 Eubacterium sp. | reverse complement strand
CTGCAAAAGACGGCCGGACTAAGGAGCACACCGGCATGCAGCTGAAAACTGCCTCTGTCTTCTTTGTCATCCTGGCCTTCCTTGCGGCAGCGGCTCTGCTTGTCGCTGACCTGTCGGTGACCAGAGGTTATCAGAGAATGGAGGCTGCCAGCGACCGCTACATAGCAGCCCAGCTTGCCACCTCCGATATGGAGTCGGGTTCGGATTATCTGACTGACCGGGTGCGCTGCTTTGTGGTGACCGGGGAAATTCAGTATCTCAAGGACTTTATCGAAGAGGTAGGGGTAACCAGGCGAAGGGATAAGGCTGTGGAGAATCTGGAGCAGCTGCTGGAAGGCAATGATGCCGGTGCTCTGGAGAATCTGAATAGTGCATTAAAGCTTTCCAACGAGCTGATAGGAACAGAGAACAAGGCCATGAGACTGATGCTTGAGGCAGGGGATTACGATCTCTCTGAGATTCCGGAGGATATCAAAGGAATCAGCCTTACAGCCGAGGAGAAGGCCCTGTCTGTGGATGAACTTAAGACCAGAGCTGAAACCCTGGTTTTTGACAATAATTATATGCATTATAAAGAACGGATCCGGGAGAATGTAAGCCTGTGTACCCAGGCTCTGATCCGGTCCTCCAGCCAGGAGCTGGAACAGGCGTCAGCCCAGCTTGCCCAGCTTGTCCATATCCAGACTGCCATGACCATCATATTCCTCCTGATTGTTCTGGGAATCGTGGTCTTTATCACAATAGAGATCCGAAAACCGCTGACCAACATGGTTCAGAAGATGCAGGATCAGGAGACAATCCCACCCATCGGCGTGGAGGAGCTCCGCTTTGTAACCAGAACCTACAATAAGATTCTTCAGGAGAATGAGGAGGCCAGGGAGAGGCTCAGCCATGAAGCCTCCCACGACGCATTGACCGGTTTGTTCAACCGCGGAGCCTACGACCTTCTGATGGAGAGTGCGGATACTGAGCACATGGCCCTGATTCTCATCGATGTGGACTACTTTAAGACAGTGAATGATACCTACGGTCATGCCATCGGCGACCGGGTCTTAAAGCGGGTTGCGGATATTCTGCGGCATAACTTTCGGTCGGTGGATATCCTGTGCCGGATCGGCGGCGACGAGTTTGCAGTAGTCATGACCCGTGTCAACAGCTCTCTGCGCGACCTGGTATTGAATAAGATTAACAACATCAACGACCTGCTCCAGCATCCCAAGGATGATCTGCCCCCGGTATCCTTAAGTGTCGGCGTGGCATTCTCTGACCGGGAGAACCCCCAGGGAGATATCTTCAGGGACGCAGATACAGCCCTCTACAGGGTGAAGGAGGCAGGGCGCAAAGGGTGTGCTTTCTTTGAGTAATTGATTATATCAGAAGCCGTGGCTTCCTCCTCCTCCGGAGGAGCCGCCGCCGCCTCCTCCCCCACCGCCTCCGCGGCTGTCGTTGTCGCTGTGGGGGTTGTAAACCTTCTTCTGGGAGCTGAAATCCAGTCCTCCTGCGGAGAAGAGGGCGGAGGCTCCCAGGACGGAGAGGACTTCATCAGACCGGGCAGACCGCTGTCTGGCAGATCTTCTTGCCACGAAGTATAAGATCAGGGCGGACAGGATGACTGCGAGCATGGCGTTGGTGATGTGCCGCATGGGCTGGGCAATCCGGTAGCCTGACAGGAGGGTGTATATCTCGGTGAAGGCCTCCCTGGCACAGTCGTAGTAATTGCCATCCCGGGCCATCCGGTAGATGTTGTCGGTGATCGTATCGGCATAATTCTTTGTGATAATTTTGTAAACTGCCCCGTCGCTGAAGATGATCAGCTGCCGGTGGTTCATGTCGATCATGAATATGGTTCCGCTCTCAGTTCCGAAAAGGTTGTGGTATACATCTCCTGTGGCACTCACGTAGGAGCTGCTGCTGATCCTGCCGGTCATGAAGGCTGCGTTTCCGTATTCGGTTATGGGTTTCATGATTTCCAGAAGGGATTCTTCTTCCTCCGGGGACAGGAGGTCTTCCTCGTCATTGATGTAGACCACGTAGTCTGAGCCGTCTATGGTATAGGTGCGCTCTGTATCCTCCTCAGCAGCCAAAACCTTAAGAAGGCGATCCTGAACAGAGATACCAGGAAGGCTCCCGGTATAATCAGGATTATTACATTTATTAATTGATACTCCCGTCAGCATAATCATCAGGGCCAGGGAGTAAAGCAGTCGTCTTCTGAACTTATTTATTTTCATGGCTGCTCCTTTCCCCGGTAGTGAAATTCCGGAATGGGTCTGGTGATCAGCAGGTTGTAGCGGCGGATGATCTGGATCAGGGTTGTAAAGATGCCCAGGTAGGCCAGTGCCATGCCGATATAGTAGATGACATCGGATATGGGACTGATGAGTCCGATGATCGCTGCAATCAGGGCAGCCAGCTGAGATCCCATGATTTCCAGATGAGCATGATAGGCCACGGTTTCCTTCCTGCTGTAGTTATAAACCAGATACCAGAGGACGAAGGTGGCGGCCAGGAGCAGGAGGTTGATGGTCATCCCGCTGAAGATGGCGTTTATACCGGCCATAACGCACAGCACGATCCAGAGAAATGCCGGAATCATGGCAAGGATGATGAAAATCCTGAAAATGAGTCCCAGGGGATCCTTCCCTTTTTCTTTCTCCTTCTGCCTGTTCTGCTTTGCCTTCTTTCTTTGCTCCGCCTTTATTGCAGCCATCTTCTGCCGGTATTTCTTGCTGTTCCTCTCTACAACGGATACTTTTGTTTCTCCGTCTTCCATCCCATATACGCCATCCAGGGTTTCCTCCCGCTTTCTTCTGGCTTCCTGCTTTTCCCGTTCCCGCCTGGCATACTGGAATCCTCGGTCCTCTTCCCGGTTGTCTCTCCTGACGATTCTGCGCACCTCTTCATAGTAAATCACGCCTGCTGCAAGGGCGAACAGGCCGGCGATGACCAGGGAGGTGGAGGCTCTTAAGGAGAGCAGGAAGTTCAGGATAAAATAAAGAGGGATTGCAAAAAGCAGGGAGGCACCGACGTACTTCTTCTCATCAATAGGGATGTCGGCAGATACCTTTCCGGTCTGGCCGTTCACTGTCATGTAGGCAACCCTGTCCCGGTTTCTCCAGGTAAGGAACCAGACAGGAAGCATGGCAGCGACAGGTTCAAGGATGATGGTTCCAAGGTTCTTGTTGACCGTCTTGATATTTGCCGGCACTGAAATAGGGTACTTTCCGGCAACCGGATCCTCCCCGATCACATCAATCGTTGCATCATTGGCCATATCATTGGCCTGGTCCAGGTAGGTATCAGCCGGCACATCAGAAATATCTCCATAAAAGCCGGACAGATAGGAAGGGACAAAGTCCTGCATCTCCCGGGGGTCATAGGGGGCTATGGCCTCACTGATGGCATCGTCAAAGGATGAGGAGGCATCATAGCAAATCCCGTTATAACTGGCATCGATCTGACCGCTCACATTATAATAATCAGTAATATCGTAATCACCCCTGCGGTAATCGTGGCTTGATTTCAGTGTCACCGGGCCATGGTACTCAAAGCCGTAGGACCAGTAGGGGACATAAATCCCCCGGAAATTCTCCAGAAACTGGGGCTTCTTTAACTCAGAAGGAGCAAAGACAGCCCCCTTTAGTTTGCGGACATAGGCGTCTTTGCAGTTTTCCGCGGTAACCTTAAAGGGTATGATCTTAGCAGGCCGTTTCTCCCTGCGCAGTCTGGCATTAAGCTGTACAGAAGACCCGCAGTAGGAGCAGAACTCGGATACACTCTGGTCAGAGCTTATGATCTCACCGCCGCACTGGGGGCAGGAAAAGACGGTTACATCATAGGAGTCCATATCCTGCCCGGCAGAATCCTCCAGCTCGTAGCAGTCGAAATCACTATGGCAGTAGGGACAGAGCAGACGCTGTGAAGGGATATCAAAGCGAAGATTCCCACCGCAGTTCCTACAATTGTACATAAGGTTTCACCTCCCTTAAGAAAAGACCTCCGGAAGGCATGGTCTGTGTCGGTTTCCGGAGGTCATACTGTATCAAATAAAAAGAGCACGGATTAACATTTTCTAATATTTTACTATGAATAATTAGAAATGTCCATAGTCTGGGAATGAGTTTGCAGAAATTATCTGATTTCAGAAGTAAATATATAATGAAATGACCGGATATTCATGGTATAATTATTAAAAAGAAAGGCTATTACCATGAAACAAGGTCGTATTCGTATAATATATAGCTTCATACTCTGTGCTATCCTGCTGCTGGGCTTAAGATTAAGGGCAGCGGCGGCCACTCCCATCATCCCGGATTATAAGTCTTTTCCGCCGGACTGTTACTACCACTATGACGGACAGATCTGGGTGTACTCGACCTCTTCCTATAAAAAAGAGGTAAAGAAGGCCGTGAAGCTTCTGAATAAGCGGTTTAATATCTTCCGTCTGACGCAGGCGAAGACAAAGCGGGATGTCTGGGTGAAGGATAAGACGCAGCCTCCGGTGAGAACGATTATTGCTCTGACTACCCAGTATACAGGCTCCGTCGTGCTCTACAAAGGCAACATGAGAAAACTGAACAGCAGCATGAAGGTTCTTACCATCGCCCATGAGCTCTGTCATGCAGCAGGTTTAGATCATGCAGGCTCCCGGTCAAGTCTCATGTACCCCTATATAGACAAGTCCACGGCAGTCGGCCTGTCCGGCGCAGATGTGAAAGCCTTAAAGAAGGCAAGGACCAGGGCGGCAAACAGGAATAACAGCGGCCGGCGCTATAATCTTAACCTCTTTCTTAAGGCGGAGAAGTATAATCTGAGGTTAAGGATGCACTACAGACCCGGCCAGGCAAACTCGGTAGTATTAGCCTTCCCCAGGAGGGGGACTAGCTATAAATCTTCGAATTCCGGTGTGCTTTCTGTTCAGGCCAATGGTATGCTGCAGCTTAAGCGGCCCGGCCAGGTGACTCTTACGGTGGTAAACGCCGGCAAAAAGCATGTATTCCACATTGTGGTGGTCTAAGCTTTTGTATGGTTATTTATGACAAATATTTTTCAGAAATATGGTGAAAAGTTGTTATTTCTTATTGCAAAGGGAAAAAGATTGTGATAAGATTAACATACAAATGGATAGCTATTATCCGGTAACTCTTATCAATCCTGCTCCTGCGAGTAAATATGAAGAAAAATGGAGGAATTAGTGTTATGGCAAAGAAAGTAGTATTGGCAGGTGCTTGTCGTACAGCAATCGGAACAATGGGCGGCGGATTAAGTACTGTACCTGCTCCGGAGCTTGGTGCTATCGTTATCAAGGAAGCGATCAACAGAGCAGGCATCCCTGTTGACCAGATTGATGAAGTCCTTATGGGCTGTGTTATCCAGGCAGGTCTCGGACAGAATGTTGCACGTCAGGCATCTTTGAAGGCTGGTGTACCGATTGAGGCTCCGGCAACAACAATCAACATCGTATGCGGCTCCGGTCTGAACTGTGTTAACCTGGCTGCTACCAAGATCATTGCAGGCGAGGCTGATATCGTGATCGCCGGTGGTATGGAGAACATGTCTCTTGCTCCTTTCGCCCTGGACAAGGCTCGTTTCGGTTACAGGATGAACAACGGTGTATTAAAGGACTGCATGGTTAACGATGCATTATGGGATGCATTCAATGACTACCATATGGGTATCACCGCAGAAAACGTAGCAGAGCAGTGGGGTCTTACCAGAGAGCAGCTCGATGAGTTTTCCGCAGCTTCCCAGCAGAAGGCAGCAGCAGCTATTGAGGCAGGCAAGTTCAAAGATGAGATCGTTCCTGTTGAGGTTAAGCTGAAAAAGAAGACTGTCATTGTCGACACAGACGAAGGTCCCCGTCCGGGAACAACAGCAGAGAGCATTGCCAAGCTTCGCCCGGCCTTCAAGAAGGATGGTATCGTGACAGCAGCCAACTCTTCGGGTATCAATGACGGTGCAGCAGCCATCGTTGTGATGAGCGAAGAGAAGGCAAAAGAGCTGGGCGTTACTCCAATGGCAACATGGGTAGCCGGCGCTTTGGGCGGCGTAGATCCCAGTATCATGGGCGTTGGTCCGGTTGCTTCCACCAGAAAGGTTCTGGAGAAGACCGGTATGGCTATCGATGATTTTGATCTGATCGAGGCAAATGAGGCATTTGCAGCACAGTCTCTGGCAGTTGGCCATGACCTGGGCTTTGATACCTCCAAGCTCAACGTAAACGGCGGAGCAATCGCACTGGGACATCCGGTAGGCGCTTCAGGCTGCCGTATCCTTGTTACCCTGCTTCACGAGATGGTAAGAAGAGATGCCAAGACAGGTCTTGCAACTCTTTGTATCGGCGGAGGTATGGGCTGCTCCACAGTTGTTAAGAGAGACTGATAGCATCAGATTCGATTATGACTCCCTCTTCTATAAGGCGGAGAAAGATTAATAGATAAAAAGGAGTATTTATTATGGGATTTGTAGATTATAGTGTAGATGGACAGGTTGGCGTGATCACCATTAACCGTCCCAAGGCATTGAACGCATTAAACAGCGAAGTATTAAAGGATCTGGAGGCAGTCATCGATGCAGTCGATCTTGATGCCATCCGCTGCCTGGTTCTTACCGGTGCAGGTGAGAAGTCTTTCGTAGCCGGCGCTGATATCGGCGAGATGAGCACATTATCCGTAGCAGAAGGAGAAGCCTTCGGTAAGTATGGTAATGACATCTTCAGAAAGATCGAGACCCTTCCGATTCCGGTTATCGCTGCAGTTAACGGCTTCGCATTAGGCGGCGGCTGTGAGCTCTCCATGAGCTGTGATATCAGACTTTGTGCTGAGAATGCAGTATTCGGACAGCCGGAGGTCGGCCTTGGAATCACACCTGGTTTCGGCGGAACCCAGAGACTGGCCCGCATCGTGGGACCTGGCAAGGCAAAACAGCTTATTTACACCGCACGTAACATCAAGGCTCCGGAAGCATACAGAATCGGCCTGGTTAACGAAGTATATCCGGCTGAGGAGCTGATGCCCCAGGCATTGAAGATGGCCAAGGGTATTGCCAAGAATGCTCCGATCGCTGTCCGCGCCTGCAAGAAGGCTATCAATGAAGGACTTGAGGTTGGTATGGACGATGCTCTCGTCATCGAAGAGAAGTTATTCGGAAGCTGCTTCGAGACAGAGGACCAGAGATATGGTATGGCTTTCTTCCTGGACAAGAATAAAGAAAAGGTAAAAGAGCCTTTTAAGAACTGCTAATAGCATTTTTAACCACAGGTACAGCTGCCTGGACCGCCGGGGATGAATCAGGTTATGAGATGATTGATTAAGCCCGGGCCCGCGGCAGGCAGATATCAATAATTAATTATAAGGAGGACAAACATCATGAAAGTTGGAGTTATCGGCGCTGGAACAATGGGATCTGGTATTGCTCAGGCATTCGCTCAGACAGAAGGTTATGAAGTATACTTATGTGATATCAATGACGAATTTGCTGCAAACGGCAAGAATAAGATTGCCAAGGGCTTCGAGAAGAGAGTAGCAAAGGGCAAGATGGATCAGGAGAAGGCTGATGCTATCCTGGCCAAGATCACAACAGGTACCAAGGACATCTGTACAGACGCCGATCTGATCGTTGAGGCAGCTCTTGAGGTTATGGCTGTTAAGCAGCAGACCTTCAAAGAATTACAGGATATCGTTCCTGCTGAGTGTATCTTTGCTACAAACACATCCTCTCTGTCCATCACAGAGATCGGTGCAGGACTTGACAGACCGGTTATCGGTATGCATTTCTTCAATCCGGCTCCTGTTATGAAGCTCATCGAGGTTATCCAGGGCGAGAACACACCGGACGAGATCAGAGATAAGATCGTTGAGATCTCCAAGAACATCGGCAAGACTCCTGTAGAGGTTAAGGAAGGTGCCGGATTCGTTGTTAACAGAATCCTTGTTCCCATGATCAACGAAGCAGTTGGCATCTATGCAGATGGCCTTGCATCTGTTGAGGGTATCGATACCGCAATGAAGTTAGGCGCAAACCATCCGATGGGACCGCTGGCCTTAGGCGATCTGGTTGGTCTGGATATCGTTCTTGCTATCATGGAAGTACTTTACAACGAGTTTGGCGATCCCAAGTATCGTCCGCATCCGCTGCTGAGAAAGATGGTACGTGCCGGCAAGTTAGGTATTAAGACAGGTATCGGTTTCTACGATTACAGAAAGTAAGTCTTTTATAAGATTCGCTGGCGATTCCTGAATAAATAGTTTCCGGGATTTCCGGATAATCCGGCTAGTCAGGGATATCACGCATGATGTATCATCCAGATATGATGCATCGCAGAATGCGGGGTATGGAAGCAGTCCTTTTTAATGGTAGGACAGGGTGGCAGGGATTTAAGGATATCTGACGAGAATTAATCGTTTCGATTTGTTATTTAATATTAAACTGTTATTATGATATATGAGGACTGCAGTCAAGGGCTGCGGTCCTTTTTGCATGTCAAGGCCGTCAGGGGAACAAAATACATGTCCAAAGCAGCCAATAATTAACAATAGAGCAAAAACATGATAAAATATGTAAATAATAGTTGAAATATGTAAAATGTGTGCTATAATAGAAAATGTAAATAATTAACAGCATCCTGAACAAGTATGCAGGATGCGGCAGTGACAGAAAGGAGGAACAGATGTCACAGATAGTTATCTCAGCACAGGAGCTTGACAGAAAGAGAGAATCACTGTCACAACTAAAGACAAAGCTTAGCACTCAGATCACAAATTTTGAAAAAGCGGCAAAAAAACTGGACTCCATGTGGGATGGTCCTGCCCGGATGAAATATGCTGCTGCAATAACAGTAGATATTGCCAAACTGAAGCTTTTGCTCAAAATCATCGGAGAATTTCTCAGTATACTAAAGAAGATTATCGATCTCTATAATACCATGGAGAAGAAAAATATAGCAACAGCATCCAGCTGATGCAGGGTACCTGACATTTTATTTCACAAATAAACTGCCATTTAACAGAGGAGGTGTAAAGATGGCTGATGTTATTAAAGTGGCGCCGGATCAGTTAAAGAGCCAGGCCACTTCACTGGGAGAACTCGGAAGGAGTATCAAGACTACCACCGGGGAGATGCTGTCCCTGGTGACAGGTATCAGCAAGAATATCTGGAGCGGGGAGGCCTCTTCATCCTTCCTTTCCAAGTTTTCCGGCCTGCAGGATGGTATCTCACAGATGTGTAAGAGACTGGAAGACCAGTCCTCCCATCTGCATACCATCGCAGCTGAGTATGAGAAGACTGAGGAAGCAAACAAGGCTTCCGCGGCAACACTGAAAAATGCCATTTCCTGATGGCCTGACAATCATTTACTCCCCCTGAAGACACCCTTTAGGGTGTGCAGTGCAGGAGGGAGTCATAATCGATAACTGATCATAGCCCGGGAGGACAGTCTTCAATCTATTCGTTATCCCATAAGTTCCGGGATCCTTGTGTACGGATCCCGGAATATGTCCTCCCGGCGCCAGGAAGGCCCGGCCTTCTTGATACTAGGAGGTTCAATCATATGGGCAGCTTAATATTATCTGCCTACGGGAAAAGGGGCTATGCCCGGTACAGGCTGCCTTCAAAGAGGAATGTGGATCATTCTATCTGGCTATCTGATGAAGTGTTCCACATGGAAAGGTCTCTCCGGGTTCAGATGGAGAATCTGGATGGTTTCTGGTATATCAGGTCATCAGAGGAATACTATCCGGAGCCTGAAGGCAGGGATAAATCCCTGCTGCTCTCAGAGGTTATTAAGGACAGGTGGAGATTAGAGGCGGGAGTCCGCTTTGAAATTCACACGGTCTACGGGGATGTCTTTACTTTTTCCGCAATCAGGAGCACTGAGGGGATACTCCCTTTTGGGAAGTACCGTCTGCAGAACATGGTCACGATTGGGAGGAGCCCTGACAGTGATATTACCATAAGACGGGGAAGGACGGTGTCAAGAACCCATGCCAGGATCATTTATCGGGATGGCAGCTGGGCTTTGGAAAACTATAGTGTGAATGGTTGCTATGTGAACCGGGAATTCGTGGAGGACAGCAGGATTCTGAAATTCGGAGACCGTGTTAACATCATGGGTTACTATCTGGTCTTCTTAAATGACTGCCTGGGGATAGAAGCCGGAGTGCCGGATGGCGATATCCGGCTGGAGAAGCTTGCCGGGACCGGGAATGTCTGTGGGTCTGTCCTGCCGTCTGGATATGGATCAGGTCTGGAAATGTCTTTCACTGAGAAGCTTGTGCACAGGTCTCCCCGGGTGCTTGCTAGTGTCCCGACCGACCCGGTGGAGATAGATCCTCCTCCTGAGATGAGAGAAAGCTCAGATATGTCGATGGGCATGTCCTTTCTTTCCAATATCCTGATGGCCCTGCCCATGATTCTGGGCAGTCTCTTTCTCATTTATGCTTCTTCCAAAGAAGGAAACGGCCGGGAGCTCTACATGTACTCCAGCCTTCTCATGGTCTCCATGTCCTTTGTAACCGGATTTATCTGGGTCACCGTTCAGCACATCGAAAGCAATAGAAAGCAGAGGGCGGAAGAAGACCTGATCAGCAGCAGCTACCGGGCTTATCTGTCCGAGAAGGAGGCAGAAATCAACAGCAGATATGAGGAAGCCAGAAAGGCCCTGACCAGCCGGTACATTTCGGTGAGTGAGTGCCTGGACCTTTCCGGAAAGCAGACACTCCTTTGGGGAAGGGCTTCATACCATAAGGATTTTCTTGCCTGCCGGGTGGGTTCGGGCAGAATGCCTCTTCCCACGCAGATACGGATTCCGGCTAAGCGCTTTCGGGTCAGGGAACATGTTCTGACCAGGGAGATTGATGTCATACGGGATAGATATGAGACGCTTGAGGATGTCCCTGTTCTTCTCCGCTTTGACCAGGAGGGTCAGATAGGCCTGGTTGCCTCTGATGAGAATGACCGCCTGCAGATGCTGAGGAGTATCATCATACAGCTGGCCTTTCATCATTGCTATACGGAGGTCAGGATGATGGTCGTATATGATGGGGAGAAGACCTGCTGCGGGGAAGATTGGAGTTTCATGCGGTGGATACCCCATGTCTGGTCCGAGGACAGGGATCTTCGGCTGATTGCGTCCACCCGTGAAGAGGCAGGGAATCTGTTCTACCATCTTTCCCGAAGATTGAAACATCAGGAAGAGGACGGAGGAGGGTTCCCTGTCTCTGTTCTTTTTATCGCCGCCCCGCATTTTCTTGAGGGAGAGCCGGTGGGGCGATATCTTATGGGAAAAGAGGCTCCCCCGGGTGTCATTATCATATGGATTGCAGAGCAGAGAGAGAGTTTGCCTAATGCCTGCGAGCTGATGATTGAGAATGACCGGGATTTTATGGGGATGTGCCGTCTGCA
Source organism: Eubacterium sp. (assembly GCA_017459345.1). Taxonomy (GTDB): domain Bacteria; phylum Bacillota; class Clostridia; order Lachnospirales; family Lachnospiraceae; genus Anaerobutyricum. The sequence goes on along the minus strand of JAFUDC010000028.1, from coordinate 2,391 downwards.
GACAGGTGAGTTACACCCGCTGGCCTTTGAACCGGTCGGCCGCCGGGAGTCTGACCGCTTTGCCCGTCAGCTGTCTGTATACAGAGTGCATGAAGGGGGAACAGGGCAGGAGATTCCGGCAGATGTGACATTTCTTGACTTGTTTGATGCGGTGGATGCAAAAGACCTTATGATAGAGAGCTTCTGGAAGAAAAACCGCACCACGGATTCACTCCGGGCCCCCATCGGCTTAAAAGCCGGAGGCAGGAAAATCTATCTGGATATCCATGAGAAATATCATGGCCCCCATGGCCTGGTGGCCGGAACTACCGGGTCAGGCAAGAGTGAGCTTCTTCAGACCTATATCCTGTCTCTGACTATTCTCTATTCTCCCCATTCCGTGAATTTTTTCCTGATTGATTATAAAGGCGGAGGCATGTCGGGCCTCTTTGACGGTATACCTCATCTGTGCGGGCAGATTTCCAATCTTTCCGGTAGGCAGACGGCCCGGGCCATGACAGCCCTGCGCAGTGAAAACCAGAGACGGCAGAAAGTTTTCCAGGAATATGGAGTCAATAATATCAGCGCCTATACCCGGCTTTATTATGATGACCCGGCCATGGAACCCATGCCCCACCTGCTGATCATCGTCGATGAGTTCGCTGAGCTGAAGAAGGAGGAGCCTGAATTCATGCAAGAGCTGATCAGTATTGCCCAGGTGGGACGAAGCCTTGGCCTGCATCTGATTCTGGCGACACAGAAACCGGGAGGTACGGTGGATGACAAGATCTGGAGCAATGCCCGCTTCCGTCTTTGTCTTAAGGTTCAGGAACGGCAGGACAGCCTGGATATGCTCCACAAGCCCGACGCGGCAGACCTTACACAGACCGGGCGCTGCTGCTTTCAGGTGGGCAACGATGAGATTTATGAGGTCTTTCAGACCGGATGGAGCGGAGCCGGATATCTGGACAGACAGGCTAAGGAAGCGGAGCCGGATACCTGTGCTGAGCTTATCGGACTGGACGGCCGGCCGGAAACAGTCGAAATCCGCCGGGATTCTTCCAGGCAGAAGCTGGTGACTCAGTTTGAAGCCATCAGGCAATATGTCATGGAACAAGCCGCCGGGATGGGGATTGGGCAGGTCAGACAGCTGTGGATGGAACCGCTCCCGGAGAAGGTTCTCCTGTCCGAAATTGCAGGCGGAGAGAGGTCGGAGGATGATCCGGCCGGAGGTCTCCATGAAGGGCTGGTGACATCCAAAAAGGATATCCCGGAGGTCATTATCGGTCTGGCCGATGATCCTGCAAACCAGAGACGGTTCCCAGTGACCCTCTCCCTGAATCAGCATTGTGCCATATGCGGTCTTCCGGGGACGGGAAAATCCACCTTCCTGCAGACCCTGCTGTGGGGCCTTGTGACAGGGTTAGACCCGGAGGAAGCCTGGATATATATCATTGATTACAGCAGCGGTGCCTTGAGGGCTTATGCCGATATGCCACAGGTAGGTGCAGTGGTCACGGATGATGAGGGAAAGAAGTGCAGGGCCCTCTTCCGCCTCATATCTGCGCTGCTGGATGAGCGGAAGAGACTTTTTCAGGGAGGCGATTACCTCCAGTATATTAGGGCATCAGGAGAAAAACTCCCCCTGATCATCCTGGTTTTGGATAATTTTACCGCCTTCCAGGCAGCCAGCCGGGAAGCTTTCGATGAGGACCTCCTCCGCCTGCTCAAGGAGGGAGAAAGTGCAGGTGTGATTCTGGTCCTGACTTGCGGCGGCTTCTCCATGAATGAACTCCCTCTGAGATATTCCGGATATTTTAAGTCGGTTTACTGTCTTGAGCTTAAGGACAGTTTTTCCTACTCGGAGGTCTTTGGTACCCTGTCTTTGCCTGCACTTCCCGAAAAAGGTGTCTGCGGCAGGGGCATCAGCAGGTTTGATGAGAGAATACTGGAGTTCCAGACCGGGCTGGCAGTGGATGGGAAGGATGGCTATGACAGGCTGAATAACATTCGCCAGGAAGCCCTCAGGAAGAAAAAACAATGGAATGGAATAAAACCAGAGAGGCTGAAAGTTATTCCGGATAAACCTGTGCTGAAAGACTTTCTGGAGCTTGATGAGGTGAATGATCTGATTGGCCGGCCGAAAATCCTGCCCCTTGGCTACCAGGAAGAGTCGGCAGAGATTGCTTACTGGAATATGGATAGCAGCTGCCGGCTGATCACGGGCAGACGGGGCAGCGGAAAGCATAACCTGATGAAGCTGATACTTGCCGTGGCGAGACAGAAAGAGGAGGCCGGACAGGAGATCAGGATCTGCCTTATTGACCTGTCAGGTAACCTGGCTTCCTGGCAGGATAAAGGTTTATTCTCCTATATTAAGACTCCTTTAGAGGCAGGGGCCTTCTTTGAGAG
>JAFUDC010000186.1 GCA_017459345.1 Eubacterium sp. | reverse complement strand
TCTGGCGTTCTTAATACCTTTCGTAACAGCGGACCACCTTTTTTACACAACTATCAAATCATAACATATATTTATTTATCTTGCAAGACATTTTTTCGATTTAAATAAATACCCGGATGTGGTTCTGATCCTTCACAAGTCTTCCGGCTCCCAGCCCAGTTCTTTAAGATAATGCAGATCCTTGCTGGTAAGAGGGGCCTTCTCAAGAAGATCAGGCCTCCGCTCCAGAGTCCTTTTTAAGGACTGCTGCCTTCTCCAGGTCTCGATATTGGCATGGTGGCCGGAAAGAAGAACTTCCGGCACCCGGCGTCCGTGAAACTCCACAGGCCTGGTATAATGGGGATGCTCCAGCAGATGATCCTGAAAGGATTCAAACTCTGCAGATTCCTCATTATTAAGGACTCCGGGAAGCAGCCTGGAAACCGCATCAATCATGACCATGGCCGGAAGCTCACCTCCGGTCAGCACATAATCCCCGATAGACACATAATCGGTCACAATTTCCGTGAGAATCCTCTCATCCACGCCCTCATAGTGTCCGCAGAGAAAGATCAGATCCTCCTCCCGGGAGAACTCTTCCGCCATCTGCTGGGTAAATGTGGTTCCCTGGGGGGTCACGTAGATGAGCCTGGGGCGGCCGGGCATATCCTTTGTCATATCCTCATAGGCCAGCCAGATGGGTTCAGGCTGCATCACCATCCCGGCTCCTCCGCCGTAGGGTGTATCATCAACATGCTTATGCTTATCCCTGGAATAATCCCGGATATTGACCACATCAAGACGGATATGGCCCCTGTCAATAGCCTTGCCGGTAACACTGGTATGGAGCCCCTGTATAATCATATCCGGAAATAAAGTCAGTACATGAAAATTCATCAGTCATTAAGTCCCTTCAGCATGTGAACAAGAATAATGCCTTCATCCATATCCACATCCAGGATACAGTCCTTGATTGCCGGCAGAAGGATCCGGCTTCCGTCTCCGGTGAGAACCTCGTAGACATCGTTGGCTCCTGTCTCGATGACATTTTCCAGTTTTCCGATGGTAATCCCGCTGTCGTCCACAATCGTCAGCCCTAAAAGATCGGCCACATAGTACTCATCCTCTTCCAAGGGAACCGCATTCTCCCTGGTCACCATGAGAGGACATCTCTTATACTGCTCCACCTGATTGATATCATCAAATTCCTCAAATTTCACAAAGACAAATTTCTTAAAGAACTTGACATACTCTACCTTAAGCTCCAGGAGCTCCCCGCCGGTATCAAGAAGTACATCCTCAAGATCCAGGAAACGATTTTTATCATCCGTAGTCGGGAAAACCTTGACCTCCCCTTTAAGTCCATGGGTTCCGGTAATCACCCCAACCTGCAGTAAGTCTTCCATTATATATCTCCTCTATTCAGTAAAAGACCGCTGCCTTAATCTGACAACAGTCTTACCTATTACTGAGCAATATCTACGATCACTTTCTTATCTTCTTTGGAAGCAGCAGCTTTAACTACGGTACGCATCGCTCTGGCGATCCTGCCCTGCTTGCCGATCACCTTACCCATGTCATCTGCAGCAACATGAAGCTCCAGGATAATGGAATGGGCTGTTTCCCTCTCGGTGACAACAACTTCTTCAGGATGATCTACCAGAGATACAGCAATCACTTTTACCAAATCTTTCATGCTTTTGCCTCCGGATATTATTTCTCAATACCTGCATTCTTTAATAATCTTGCAACGGTATCTGTAGGCTGAGCGCCCTTGTTTAACCAGTCACGTGTAGCCTCCTCGTCAAACTTGACAACTGCGGGCTCCTGGTTAGGATCATAGAATCCGATTTCGTCGATGTTTCTTCCATCTCTTGGGGATCTTGCATCTGCAACTACAACTCTATAGATAGGAGTTTTCTTCTTACCCATTCTCTTTAATCGCATCTTTACTGCCATGTGGTTTCACCTCTTTCATCTTTCTCTTAATGATATTATTGCTGGCCGTCGGCTGTAAGCCCCGCAAAACAAAGTTTCGCTTAACGGCTTTCTATAGGAACCGGGACAAAACCGGGTACCTTCTTTTTTCACAGGGGAATCGACGGGATTCTTCCAGACATATCTGGCAAATAGCCATCAAAATGTCCTCTCTTATCAGAAAGGAAACTTGAATCCGCCCAATCCGCCCATATTCATGCCGCCTCTCCTGCGGCTCTTGCTCATCATCCCGTTCATCTGCTTCATCATCTTCCGGGACTGTTCAAACTGCTTGCAGAGCTTATTGACCTCGGCAAGGCTCACGCCTGCACCGTTTGCAATCCTCTTCTTTCTGGAGGGGTTCAGGAGATTGGGATTGGAACGTTCTGCCGGTGTCATGGAATAGATGATCGCCTCGATCTTACCCATGGCACTCTCATCCACATCCACATTCTTCATCTGAGACCCCAGACCTGGTATCATAGACAGAAGATCGGTGATGCCTCCCATGTTCTTGATCTGCTGCATCTGCTCCAGGAAATCGTCAAAGCCGTACTCTGCCTTCCGGATCTTCTGCTCCAGCTCCCGGGCCTGCTCTTCATCCACAGCATTCTGAGCCTTCTCGATGAGGGTGAGCACATCACCCATGCCCAGAATCCTGCTGGTCATACGGTCCGGATAGAACTGCTGCAGGTCTTCCAGTTTCTCACCCATACCAACATAGAGGATGGGCTTGCCGGTCACGGCCCGGATGGAAAGTGCTGCACCGCCTCGGGTATCGCCATCCAGCTTGGTAAGAATGACTCCGTCGATTCCCACCTTTTCCTCGAAGGTCTTGGCCACATTGACCGCATCCTGCCCGGTCATGGCATCCACAACCAGTGCCGTCTGGGTAACGTCCACATTCTCCTTGATGCTGACCAGCTCCTCCATCATGGATTCATCCACATGAAGACGGCCGGCGGTATCCAGGATCACGATATTCATCCCGTTTGCGGCTGCATACTCGATGGATGCTCTGGCGATATCCACAGGGTCCTTCTTGTCTCCCATGGTGAAAACAGGCACACCCTGCTTCTCACCGTTAACCTGCAGCTGCTTGATGGCAGCGGGACGGTATACATCACAGGCGACCAGCAGAGGCTTCTTTCCCTTCTTCTTATATTGGCCTGCCAGCTTGGCGGCTGTTGTCGTCTTACCGGCACCCTGAAGACCTGCCAGAAGAAAGACGGTGATCTCATTGCCCGGTTTCAGGACAAGCTCTGTCATCTCAGACCCCATCAGGGATTCCATCTCTTCCTTTACGATCTTGATGACCATCTGCCCGGGATTGAGGCCATTCATCACATCCTGACCCACAGCCCTGTCAGTGACCGTCTTGATGAAGGACTTCACAACACGGAAGTTGACATCCGCTTCCAAAAGCGCACGCTTAACCTCCTTCATGGCCTGCCTGACATCATCCTCCGTCAGACGGCCCTTGCCCCGCAGATTCTTAAATATATTCTGTAATTTATCTGTAAGGCTCTCAAATGCCATACACAGCCTCCTTATCAGTACTGTTCCAGGATCTCATCGGTCATCCTGATAATCCTTTCCACCCTGGAATGGATTACCTGGCTCTCTCCGCTTTCAAGAATCTCCCCCGCATCCTTCTGGATCGCTTTTGCCATCTTCTTAATCTTCAGATAGTGCTCCACCAGATGAAGACGGCTCTCATAATCGGCAAGAATCTTCTCGCACCGGCGTATCATATCATGGGCCCCCTGTCTGCTGATTCCCGACAGGCCGGCGATCTCGCTGACCGACACATCCTCCTGAATATACTCTCCGTAAACCTCTCTCTGATGATCTGTCAGCAGCTCTCCATAAAAATCAAAAAGCAGCGATTTCTCCACAATTCTGTCCATAATATCGATACAACCTTTACCATGCCTTTTTCAAAACATCGACCATTATAAAGGATAAATATATGTTTGTCAAGTATTTTTACTTGATAAGATATTATTCCTTATCATCGTGCATCAGGCGGTATATAAACATGTAGGTATAAAGCAGGATCGGCAGCAAGAACATGGACACCAGAGATGCCATAAAATACCTGCTTCCCGTGATCGCCAGGTACAGGGTAAGCAAGACCAGACCCAGCATGATAACCACCAGCAATAAAGCGAAAACTCTCTTTAGTTTATTCTTCATCATCTCTGCTCCTCAAATGTTCAAGCCTCTCTTTTATCTTCTTCTCATAGCCATTATCCGAAGGTTCGTAGAAGACTTCCCCGGCGATGGCATCCGGCAGATACTGCTGCTTTACATAGTGTTCCGGATAGTCATGGGCATATTTGTAGCCGATTCCGTGCCCCAGCTTTGCCGCACCTCCGTAGTGGGCATCCCGCAGATATGGCGGAACCGAGCCCGTATCCCGCTGACGGACCATGGACATGGCCTTGCTGATAGCATTGACGGCAGAATTGCTCTTGGGGGCACTGGCCACATAGGCGGCAGCCTGGGCCAGGGTGATCTGGGCTTCCGGCATGCCGATCCGCTCAACAGTAAGGGAGGCTGCCGATGCCAGGGTCAGAGCCATGGGGTCTGCATTGCCCACATCCTCCGAGGCACAGATCATGATCCTGCGGGCGATAAACTTGGGATCCTCCCCGGCATCCAGCATCCTGGCCAGATAATAAACTGCCGCGTCAGGGTCCGTCCCCCGCATACTCTTGATAAAGGCGGAGATGATATCATAGTGGTTATCTCCATCCTTGTCATATCCCAGCACCTTTCTCTGTATACACTCCTGTGCCACATCAAGGTCAATCAGGATGCGGCCATCCTGATCAGGCTCAGTAGTGATGATGCCCAGTTCCACGGCATTGAGGGCAGCTCTGGCATCCCCTCCTGCCATATCAGCGATAAAAACTGCCGCCTCATCGGTGATGACGGCCCCATAAGCCCCCATGCCCCGCTCTTCATCATAGACCGCTGTCTTGATCAGGCCGCAGATATCCTCTTTGGAAAGAGGCTCCAGATGAAAGATCTTGGATCTGGATATCAGGGCGCTGTTCACTTCAAAGTAGGGATTCTCTGTTGTGGCACCGATCAGGATTACTGTCCCATCCTCCACAAAGGGCAGCAGATAATCCTGCTGAGCCTTGTTAAAACGGTGGATCTCATCGATAAAGAGAATGGTCCTGGTCCCATACATGCCATAGGCATCCTTTGCCTGCTGGACCGCCTTCTCCATATCCTTCTTGCCGGAGGTGGTGGCATTCATCTGCACAAACTGGGCACTGGTGGTATTGGCAATCACCTTGGCCAGAGTTGTCTTTCCGGTACCGGGCGGTCCATAAAAAATCAGGGAGCTGATCTTATCCGCCTTGATGGCGCGGTATAAGAGCCTGTTCTCCCCGATAATATGAGACTGACCCACCACCTCATCCAGCACCCGGGGCCGCATCCTTACCGCCAGAGGCGACTCCTTTTTCGACCGCTCCTGTCTCATGTAATCAAATAAATCCATGATTTTCTCCTATGTACTCTATATAAGTAATTGAAAAACTCCATCTCACCTCTAAAATGTTCCTACGACACACTCCTGCCTGTACATTTTCTGTTCAGACACCGTATAATGGCATAGCCATCTTCCAGGTCAATGCAGCTGTAGCATCCCTGGTCAAAGACAAAGTTCCAGTAGCCCGTCAGGGACAGCCCAAGAAGACCAGCAAGCATATGACCAAAGGTCCCCTTGTGGGCCGTAATCAGAAGACTTCCCTGCCCTCTGGACAGGTCTTTAATAAAAGTGTCAATCCTCTTTCTTACATCCGAAAAGCTCTCCCCTTCCGGTATTCTATAATCAGAGAAGTCCTGATTCCAGGCAGACAGCTCCTCCGGGTACTTAGCACTCAGTTCTTTATATGTATATCCCTCAAAGATACCGAAATTCTGCTCCATCAGCCGGTCATCGGTCTTTAAAGGGATCTCCCGCCCATTAAGGAGGATGGACGCTGTCTCCACAGCCCTCTTAAGGGGACTGGAGATGACCCTATCAAAAGAAATGTTCCCAAAGGCCGGGACCATCTCCTTAATCTGCCGGCTTCCCTCATCACTTAAGGGTACATCCGTCACTCCGTAATAACATTTTTTCTTATTATATATCGTCTCGCCATGGCGGACAAGATAGATACGCATATATGCCTCCAGCTTTTTTTGATTGTACTTACCCGGTATAATTTCCTACATCATTAAACTATAGTTTTTTCTGCTGACTGTTATCTACAGTTCATCTTCGTAATGAATATATCTTGACCACAGGCGGTTGACCCTCTCAATCTTCTTATCAAACATACCAAGCTTGAGGAAAGTCACAAATATGATCCCCACCAGCAAGGCCAGGATAATGCCCTTCATGCCGTTAAGCTTATAGCCCGTGTAGATCAGCACCAGGGTAGGCAAGGTATCAAGCCCAACACTGTCGCCGATAATCTTGGGCTGCAGCAGCTGTCTTCCCAGAAGACAGATAATATAGAGTATGATTAAAAAGATTCCCTGGCGGTAGCTTCCCTGCAGCAGGGAAAGCAGAGCCCAGGGGATCAGGACAGTTCCTGTTCCGATCACCGGTAGCAGGTCAAGAAATGCAATGATCAGAGCCAGCAATAGTGCATAGGGGTTTCTCATGATCAGAAATCCCAGCAGGAGAATGACGAATATGATCCCCATAATCTTAAACTGAGCCACAAAGAACCCGCCCATGGCGGCCATGAGCTTGTCCTTGATTTCCAGAATCCTGCTGCTCATATCCTCCGGAAGCAGGGCGAGGATTCTGCCGGACAGTTTCTCTCTATCCGCGATAAATATATAAGCTGAGATCAGCATGACCACCGCACCGATGAGACCATTGGTCAGATTAGTTGCGGCAGACCCAAGCATGTCCACAGTCCTTGGTGCAATCGTGTTGGCCACAGAACCCGCTTCCTTCACAATCTCATCCGATATCTTTTGGATCTGTTCACCGAAATCCGGAGCCACCGGTGATACGACCCGGATCAGATTCTCTTCCAGATTCCTGACCATACTGCGGAAAGACTGATAGTAGCCCGGAGCATTCGTCAGAAACTGTATCAGCTCCCGGCCGATCATCCCTATAATCAGATAAAAAAGACCCGCAACCAGAAGAAGCACCAGGATGATAATCACAGCAGAGGCCCATCTCTTATTGAGCTTAATCTGCTTCTCAAGTAATGTGCAAAGAGGCGCAGCCAGCATGGCCAGGATGGAGCTGGCCACAAAGGGCCAGAAAAAGCCAAGGAGCTTGGGCACTGCCAGCAGCAAAATTGCCGCCCCGGCCAGAAATACGACAATCTCCAGTATTATATTCAAAAGTATCTGCCATCGTTTCAACCTATACCACCTGCCAATCTAAAATCAAGCTGATTTATTATATTATACTACAACATTGTGAAAAAAGTGCTAACAATTTGTTCAGTATAGCAGTAGATACTCTACCTGGCAAGAGACAGGATTTATAAGTTTTTCATCATTCATATATATCAAACAAAACGATCCGTGAGTTGGCCGAATCATAATAATAAACAGAATCCGACAGGATCTCGCCCTCGGAAACCACACTCCTGTTGACATCGCGAACAATATCTTTAAGATTTGACGGGTTCTCCACCCTGTCAGCCGGTATCAGAATCACTTCATGAATACTGCTGGGCAGGATATAATAATCCCCCGGGTGATCCAGGGAGAAATCCTCCATAAATCCATCATAAACCATAACAGTTGCCCCGTTCACCTGCTGACGGTTGGTCGCAATGTACATGGGAATCCTGTTATCCCCCTCTGACAGTGTATCAGAAAAAGAGACCATATTATGATCTTCGAGATATTCATTCATCTCCATAAACTTAGGGGGGAATAGCCGCATGGTATTATGGTAAGCGGTTTCATAGATATCCCCTGCCTCAATTCCCCATAAGTCCAGCTCCTCATTGGAAACCAGGGCGGTGGAAATACCGATGCTGTCCTCATAGGCAAGCCAGCGGAAAGTCAGAGCCAGATCATGACAGCGCACATGGGGACAGGAAGCAAGCATCTCCCTGTTTCTCTCATAATTGACCAGGCGGCAGATCAGCCTCTCCCTCACCATATTATAATCAGACAGGTCAAACTGGAAGGATGAAACCCGGGACATTGCCCAGTCATACTCACAGCGGATATCCAGAATCAGATCATCAATCCCTTCCCCTCCGGTATATCTCTCATAATAAGACTCCAGATAGATTGTAGGCGTAACAGGGACATCCTCCTCCTTTAAACAAAGACCCGTGTACAACATCCCGTTATTCTTCTTAATCTTCCGTAATTCAGCTGTCAGGTCCTCTTTCCATCCCTCCAGCACATTCTTCTCTACAAACTCTGTAAATTGTTCAAATGTCATCATGGTTCAAATCCTCCTTTTTTGCAGTATCATATCACATTTGCCATTATATAACAAACATATTTTACCATAATGACTATATTTAATTCTTTTATTCTTCATTACCCCATTATTGGTTATGATATATTATTCTGCATAAATCTATTAATAAAGTGTTTAATTACAATGAAGTAATTCAGAAAAAAATAATTTTACAGCTGTAAGTAACAAAATGATCTGACAGAGTAAGTGAAAAAATGATTTGGCAGCAGGAAATGAAAATTGATTTGGCAGCAATAAGTAAAAAGTTGATTTGGCAGCAGGAAGTAAAAAGTTGATTTGGCAGCAGGAAGTTAGTCGACACATTGATGGAATCATATATGAAGTAACTTTTCCAATATATCCTTACTTTTTCCTACGGAATTGGGTATAAAACATTAAGATGGGGTTTTCTACCCACAGTACATTTCTTATTTACAAAGAATTTCAAAAGAAGTGAAATAATCTGTGGGTAGAGATAGCCACACTTCTTGTTCTACCAATTATTTGCGGAAAAGTACTCACAAATAATACTTTTTTCCGTAAATCATGTTAGAGAAGAATTAATATTGATGTTTGTATATATTAATTCCCTCTCTCAATAACTCTCAATTGAATCCTTTCCCATATACCGGTAGATCTTCCCTGTCTCTTTATCTACATAATACCTGCCGATCTTCTCATTCCCATCGGTTTCATAGACAGAAAACTCATATCCCCGGGCTTCCGGGTCCGCTTCATTATAAGAAACCAGGTCTGTCTTCTCTTCCCTGAATTCATAATGAGCAGAAGCATTATCCTTAGAAAGTTTGCCCATCAGATAATCTCTGGCATCCTCATAAGTGTCCATGGCCCCTTTTCCGAGGTTATCAACCGCATCTCCGATCCCATCTGCTATATCATCCACGGCCTGGCCGGCTCCCTCTGCTGCATCCTCTGCCATCTGGCCGGCTCCCTCTGCTGCATCCTCCGCTGCCTGGCCAGCAGCTCCCAGAGAGTTCCCGCTCTTGTCTTCATTTCTGTCAGTCTGATCCCCGGCATCAGTTCCATTCTTTTCATTCTGATCTGTTATATCAGCCTCATTCTGATCCTGCCGACCGTCCTGCTCTGTCTTGTTGATATCCTCATCCCCACTTCTGTCAGTATCCGGGCTCTGAGCAGTGGACTCCGTTGTCAGGCCCGGTGCCTCCGTTGTGGTGTCGGAACCTGCATTCATGTCTCTGCATCCGGCTGAAAAGAGGTTAATCATCATTATCATTCCCAACATAGCTGCTAATTTGTTTTTTTGTTTCATGGTATAAGCTCCTTTCTTATTATCTTCCCTTATTATTGACACTTTAAAGAAAAATATGTAACAACTTAGAGCCATGCGGTATCTGTTTCAATCGGATTCATCTCATCAAGTTTCTTATAAGAGAAGTACATCTGCCTCTTCTGAAAAGAAATAAGGCACAAGCAAAATATGATGTATATAAATCAGCATCGTGGCACAAAATAAAAACATAAGTCAATAGCTTACAGACTGTTCATGGAGTATAAGTTCCATGTCAGAGATTGAAAGGAGTACTGCTTTATGAAATGGATGGATTACATTGCTTTGACACTTGCCATCGTGGGCGCGGTTGTCTGGGGTCTGATCGGTTTATTCCAATATAACCTGGTCAGCTTCCTCTTCGGAGAGAACAGCTGGTTATCCAGAATCATCTATGACCTGGTTGGACTTGCAGGTATTTATCTGATCACCATGTACGGAAGAGTACGTTCAAGAAATGTAATATAATAATCGGATGCCTAAAGCCGGCTGTCTAGGACTAAAGTCTTTGACAGCCGGCTTTTTTCAATGGTATTATATTATCACTGAGTATATGAAAGGAATGATTACTTATGAAACTGCTATACCGTTTAATATCTGCAGCTCTTGTTCTTCTCATGCTGCTTGTGCCCCTCACCGGCTGCGAAGATACAGGAGCGGCGGAAGCCAGCACTGAAGATCAGGAATTCTTCATCCTTGACCCGGATAAGGCAGGGGATGCTGATAGCGAGGACATTACGGGTGAAGATAAGGAACCTGCAGCCCCTCACCTGGATGAGGATGGCAGCTACACCTCAAAAGAAGATGTCATGAACTATCTCATCGAGTATCACACTCTCCCGGGCAATTTTATCACCAAAAAGGAAGCCAAAAAGCGTGGATGGTCAGGTGGTTCTCTGGAGCCCTACGCCCCTGGCAAATGTATCGGCGGGGACCGGTTCGGCAACTTTGAAGGATTGCTTCCCGATGATGGAAATGTAACCTACCACGAATGCGACATCGATACCCTTGGGGCAAAGAGCCGGGGGGCAAAGAGGATTGTCTATTCGGATGAAGGTCAGATATACTATACCGAAGACCACTATGATACATTTACTTTGATCTATGAAGAGGAGGAGGGCACATGGAATTAATCATTGACGGCAGCCTGATCAGAGATAAGGAAGCATTGTTCAAAGAATCGATAAAGCAGCTGGATGGAGCTGATTATGCCGGGCATAATCTGGATGCTCTCTATGATATTCTGACTGAACAGCCTAAGGAGATTGAGGTGCAGATCCTGGCACCTAAGATGGTCAGAAAGGCCGTGGGGGCCGAATACTACCACCGCCTGCTTGATATGCTGGAGGATTGCTGCTCTAAAATTGTGATAGAACCCTGATATCGGTTTGGGTGTCAATACACCCAAACCCTTTTTTAGTTACCTGTATTTATAATTCTTAGACTGATATTAGAAATAGGCCGCTATCACGGCAAACAGAATAGCCGGGAGCAGATTAGCCACCCGGACCTTCTTACCCCAGACCAGGTTTAATCCCACACAGAAGATCAGAATAGACCCCACCAGGGACAGATTATTCATGGCTGCGTCTGTAAGAATCGGCTTGATAAAGGTGGCAAGAACAGTTACCCCTCCCTCAAGAAGAAATACCGGTATGGCTGAAAATGCACAGCCTTTTCCCAGGGAACAGGTCATGACAATTATGATGATAAAGTCCAGAATAGTCTTAACTCCCAGAATGGCCCAGTTCCCTGTGATCCCATCCTCAATGGCACCGACGATTGCCATGGCTCCGATGCATACGGTAAGGGATGCAGTAACAAACCCATCAACAAACTGCAGATCTCTGGCATTGCCGGTTTTCACTTTCAGCCACTCTCCAAATCTTTCAAACCAGCCCTCAATATTGATGATTTCCCCCACCAGTCTTCCAAGAACAAGGGACAATACCACAAGAAATGTTCCGGTGCCGGCAAGACCTTCTTCTGTAATCTCCAGCATATGCTCCATGGCACCGGCAGTCCCGAGAAAAAGGACACTGATGCCGCAGGCCATATTGAGGGTTTCCTGGTGCCGTTCCTTCAGAAAGCGGCCAAAAAAACGGCCGAAGACACCTCCGGCAACTATCCCTCCTGTATTGATTATTGTTCCAAGTCCAATCATAAATGCACTCCATATTCTATACTATGAGAACCTCTTCGAGAACCTCATAGCCGCCGCAGCTTTCTTACTATAAATCGTAATGATTCTGTCACTTTACAAATTTCTCGATTGCTTCATTAAAAATCCGAACCTCTTCCAGATCATTATCTTCAATAGCATGCACAATACAATGATCCAGATGATTTTTAAGTATCAGCTTGCCGGTATTGTTAATGGCATTGCGGACAGCAGCAATCTGAACCAGAACCTCACTGCAGTCTGCATCCTGCTCCACCATCCTTCTCACCTTCTCAAGGTGGCCTGCCGCCCTGGCAAGGCGGTTTAAAACCGCCTTCTTCTCTTCCGGGCTGTGGACATGCCCATGATGAGTATGGCCATGGGCTTCATACGTGTCTGTATTATGAGAATGGTTGTAACCGCTGCAGCCATGAGAATGCTGGTCATCCCCATGATTGCCGGGCCTGTTGTCATATATATGTTCCATTCTTATTATCCTCAATCTATCTGTATTATCCAGGCAACTCAGGAATCCCAGTCTTTTAGTATCCGGCATCAAACTGCAGTAGTATCTATGACCTCATTCATACTGCCGGTCCGGTAGCCCATAAGATCCATAGTTACATAGGAAAAACCATAATTCTTAAATTGCTTTACAATAATATCACGATGCTCCAGAATTTTCTCAAACTCATCCGGAAGTACCTCAATTCTGGCGATATTTCCATGAATGCGGACCCTGAGCTGATGGAATCCCAAATCCAGGAGCAGCTGTTCCGCCCTGTCTACCATACCCAGCTTTTGCTCATTGATCGTCTCACCATAGACAAACCTGGACGCAAGGCAGGCAAAGGACTGCTTATCCCAGGTGGGAAGTCCCAGTTCCTTCGATAAGGCGCGAATCTCTTCCTTGCTGAGCCCGGCATATCTTAGGGGACTCTTGATCGCAAGCTCTGCGATGGCCTTCAATCCCGGACGGTAATCTCCGTTATCATCCATGTTGGACCCTTCCACCACGTAAGCCATGCCATTCTCCTCGGCTATTTTTAAAATCTTCTCAAACAACTCATGCTTACAGAGATAACAGCGGTTGACCGGATTGCTGCGGAATCCTTCAATCTCCAGTTCCTCGGATTCCACCACGATATGGCGGATTCCCTCTGTCTTACAATAAGCCGCTGCCTCATCCAGCTCCCTTTTGGGGAAGGAACAGGACTTTGCCGTCACAGCAATCACCTTGTCCCCCAGGGCTTCCCGGGCAGCCCTCAGAAGAAATGTGGAATCCACACCGCTGGAATAGGCTACAGCCACACTTCCAAGACCTCTAAGATATTCCTGTAAAATACTATACTTTTCCTGTAATGTTTTACCCAATTTTATCTTCCTTCCTGATTTTTAACCCCCATACGATTAATCTGGGTAGCGATGTAACCTGCACCATAGCCATTATCAATATTCACCACGGCAATCCCGTTGGCACAGGAATTGATCATGGTAAGCAAAGCCGAAAGTCCATGCATGCTTGCGCCATATCCTACAGAAGTGGGCACGGCGATTACCGGTTTATCCACCAGACCCCCGATCACGCTGGCCAGAGCACCCTCCATGCCGGCGACAGCGATCACACAGTTTGCCCTCTGGATCACATCCGTCCGGGAGAGCAGACGATGGATTCCGGAAACGCCAACATCATAAACTCTTTCTACCTTTGAGCCGAAATACTCCGCCGTCTTAGCCGCTTCCTCAGCTACGGGAATATCTGCTGTCCCGGCGGAGCAGACCGCAATCAAACCCTTGCGTTCCTTATCTGTCCTCTCATATTTTAAAATTCCGGCAACCGGGTCGTACTCAATCACCGGGATTATCTCAGCGATAATCTCATACTGCTCTTTGCTGGCCCTGGTCCCAAATACCTCCCCATAGGTATCATACATTTTCCTGTATATGTTCTTCAGATACTCATCCGGCTTCCCGCTGCAGAATATAACTTCCGGAAATCCTGACCGGATCTCCCTGTGGGTATCAAGCTTGGCGTAATCCCCCAGCTCTTCATAAGGAGCCTTCCGAAAGAAGCTCTCCGCTTCATCCAGACTAATCTGACCTTTTTTGTACCGTTCCAAAACCTCTCTGGTTTCCAACTTCCTTCATCCCCTTTTCAAGATTGGCCTGTCTGGCATTGCAGACTCTGCCTGAGCATCTGCGACTCGCTCGCCTGATTGCTTATTATACCCTAAACTGATAGGAATTACAATCTTTATCTACGGTCTTTTTGTTATCAATCTAATTCGACCCTTTACCATAGAGGATGGACCTGCAATCGAGCCTGATATCGACATGTAACACTGCCAGCTGTACAGAATATTATATTAGTGAAACCTGTCACAAAAAGGAATATTACAATGAAAGGCATCGACTTGTATCAGGGGGATTCGAAAAATGGAACCAGCTCTGTTCTGAAAACAATTCCCGAAAAAGCTTACAGGGAATCTGATTTTGTCATAGTCAAGTCCACCCAGGGTCTCTCCTATGGCCATACCAGCTTCTTCTATCACATGACAGACCGGACCCTTTCTGACGGAAAGCTGGCTGGAGCTTACCACTATGCAGCCGGCCATGACCCGGAAAGGGAAGCGGACTATTTTATCTCCATAGTAAAACCTTACCTCGGCAAAATCATACTTTGTCTGGACTGGGAATCCGGACAGAATGCAGCCTGGGGTGAAACTTCCTGGGCCAAACATTTTGTAGAACATGTAAGAAAGACAACCGGGCTGACAACTTTTCTCTATACCGGACTGGAAGGCAGCAGGCAATGCAGCAATCTGATCGGATTAAGCCCCCTCTGGTTTGCCGGTTACCCAAGACCCCTGTCTAAAAACTGGACAGTACCTGCATTTCACTATAATCTTGGAAAGTGGAAAGACTATGCCATATGGCAGTATACCAACAGCGGCGAAGAAGTGGACCGCAATACCACTGTCCTTACGGAATCAGAATGGATGAGTTATGCCGGACCTGTTCAGGATGCACCTGACAACAAGGCTTATCCCGGTATCATCCCCGCCCTCCCGCCCAGAGGCTATTATCAGTTATACGACGGCATGACTACCTTAAAAGACTACCCAACCCAGATAAAGCGGCTGCAGACCGCACTGAACTGGGCTTTAGCTGACAGTCCCGGCTATCAACCCCTGACTGTGGATGGGAAATACGGAAAGAATACGGAAGCAGCGGTGAAATTGTATCAGAAAACTTATGGGCTGAAGGAGGATGGACTTTGGGGAAGGGAATGTAATGAGGAGTTAGAGAGAATATCTCTTTATAATAAAAGAAATGCAGTGAACAGGACTTGAACCTGCACGGGGTTGCCCACCAGAACCTAAATCTGGCGCGTCTGCCAATTCCGCCATAACTGCATAATTATAAACCATATTAAATTAAAAAAACTATCTCCCGCGAAGCACACAAAAAACTCCAGACATAAAAATATACCATGAGACATGGTATATTAGTTGACCTGAATCCGAATCTCAGGTCCGACTGGACTAGCTGGATTCGAACCAGCGAATGCAGGAGTCAAAGTCCTGTGCCTTACCGCTTGGCGATAGCCCAATAGGGTGGGTAGAGGGATTCGAACCCTCGGCCTCCAGAGCCACAATCTGGCGCGCTAACCAACTGCGCCATACCCACCATAGTCAGGACAGCCTGACAAACGTGCCTGAAGGGATTCGAACCCCCGACCCACGGCTTAGAAGGCCGTTGCTCTATCCAGCTGAGCTACAGACACGTATAGAAAATTAACAATATATAATTGTTATTCTGCTTATGCAGAAAGCGGGTGATGGGAATCGAACCCACGTGTCCAGCTTGGAAGGCTGGTGTTCTACCATTGAACTACACCCGCACATATCAATCGGGGTGACAGGATTCGAACCTGCGGCCTCCTGGTCCCAAACCAGGCGCTCTAGCCAAGCTGAGCCACACCCCGATTCGTCAGCTTAGCTGACCAACAAACAGTATTATATACCATAGAGGTACAAATGTCAACAGTTTTTTCTTTTATTATATTTTCCAAATAATATGTGTTTTTGAGACAATTTACACAATTTGTGATAACAAATTATAGCCTTATAAACCTCTTAACATGATAAAAATGCGGGAGCCCTGCTCCCGCATTTTTATCTTACTCATATATAATTCAGGCGACTGATCTTAATCTTCCTCAGCTGCTGCCTCTGCTTCCGGATCTTCCGGAGCGGCTGCTTCTGCCTCAGCAGGTGCTTCCTCTGCTACAGGCT
Source organism: Eubacterium sp. (assembly GCA_017459345.1). GTDB lineage: Bacteria > Bacillota > Clostridia > Lachnospirales > Lachnospiraceae > Anaerobutyricum. The sequence continues at coordinate 9,957 of JAFUDC010000186.1, read as the reverse complement.
CATCGTCGTCATCATCGAAGAAATCATCGTCAAAATCATCATCAAAGTCATCGTCCAGGTAATCCGGAGCCAGGAACTTATAGACAACTGCTGCGATGGCTGCTACAGCTGCAACTGCACCGATGATGGCGAGGATCCATAAGACCTTCTTAGACTCCTCATCCTTCTTCTGCTCACCGAGTAAACTGCTGATTCTGGCTGCACCGATTAATTCTTCAATATTCTTCATAGCAATAATCCTCCTCTAAAGTTTTTTATAGTATATCACGCATTCGTCACATTTACCAATGAAAAATCATGAATCAGAGACTTTTTTTAATTTGGCAAAGGAGGCAAACATTTTCTTGCGGCCTACCCTCTCAAAATCCACCGCCACCTCAAAGTCCTTTCCTCCCTGGACAATCTCCAGGACCACACCGCGGCCGAACTTGATATGCTTTACCGTATCGCCCACCTGGTAATCCAGTTTATGAAGAGGCTTCACCTTGTAGGCGTCCAGCTGCTGGTAGGGCTTTGCCGATTTCATCTCGGCCTGCCTGCGCCTGTTTAGATAGGTGCCGGAGCCATAACTGCTGCTGCCGGCAGGCAGTCCGTAGTCACCGGGCGGGGAGCCAGCATCTCTCCGTCCCCGTCCTCCTGTCCTGGACTCTCCCTGATCCAGATACTCCCGGGCTATCTCATCGATAAAGCGTGATGGAGGGTTATACTGGGCCTGACCTCTGGTCATTCTCCTCCTGGCCCCGCTTAAGTAGAGACGTTCCTTTGCCCGGGTGATTCCCACATAGCAGAGCCGTCTCTCCTCCTCAATCTCGGATTCCTCGCCGGAAATCATGGCCGCATAGCCTGGAAAAACTCCTTCTTCCATGCCGCCTAAAAAGACATTGGCAAATTCCAGCCCCTTTGCGTTATGAAGGGTCATGAGGAGAACCTTGTCAGAATCCATGTCAAGGTTATCAATCCCGGCGTTCAGCGTATACATATCCTTTTCCGCCAGGAAGTCCCGAAGACTTGGCTCATCTGCAGTATCCTCATAGTAGACGATATCATTGATGAGCTCATCGATGTCCTCAAGGCGGCTTCTGGCCTCGTCCGTTCCCTCTGCCTCAAGCTCCAGACGATAGCCTGTGACATCAAGGATATAGTTCATGAGCTCGCTGATATCCTCTTCCAAAGCGTACTCTCTGAAATTCCGGACCATCTCGCCGAACCTTCTGATCTTGCCGGCAGCCCTCCCGATATCCGGGATCCGGTCTGCCTCAAATACCGCTTCTAGGAAAGAGATCTCATGGCGGATGGCATAGTCCTGGATGCGGGTGATGGTGGTCTGACCAATACCCCGCCTGGGCACATTGATGATTCTCTTTACGGCCAGGTCATCCATGCCGCTGTCCACAACCTTTAAGTAGCTCATCAGGTCCTTGATCTCCTTGCGGTCATAGAAACTGATGCCCCGGACAATGGCATAGGGGATATTCTGCTGCTTGAGCTTCTCCTCAAAGATCCGGGACTGGGCGTTGGTCCGGTAGAGGATAGCCATATCCTCATACTTTACCCCCCGCATGGAGAGGAACCTGATCCGGGACACGACCCCCTCTGCCTCATCGTACTCACTGTCATACTGCTTATAATGGACCAGTTCACCCTTCTGATTCCTAGTCCAGAGCTTCTTATCCTTCCTGCCCTCATTATTGACGATGACGCTGTTGGCCGCCTCCAGTATGTTCTGGGTGGACCGGTAATTCTGCTCCAGCCGGATGACCGTGGCATCGGGAAATACCTTCTCAAAATTCAGAATATTATAAATATTCGCCCCCCTGAACTTGTAGATGGACTGATCGTCATCTCCTACTACACATAAGTTGCGGTACTTCTTCGCCAGGAGGCTGATGAAGATAAACTGGACCGTGTTGGTATCCTGATACTCATCCACCATGATATAGCGAAAGCGCTCCTGATAATAGTCCAGGATATCCGGGTTGGCCTGAAACAGCTCCACCGTCTTCATGAGAAGATCATCGAAATCCAGGGCGTCATTCTCCTTGAGCCTCTGCTGGTAGCGCTCATAGATATCCGCAATCCTGCTGCCCCGGTAGTCGTCATGCTCCCTCCGGTAATCCCCCGGTGTCTTGCACTCGTCCTTGGCTGCCGATATTGCAGACAGGGCCGCCTTTTCGGAGAACATCTTGGTATCGATGTTCATTTCCTTCAGGACTTCCTTCATCAGCGACTTCTGGTCGCTGGCATCGTAGATGGTAAAGTTGGTATTATATCCGATCAGGCCGATATAGCGGCGGAGTATCCGGCTGCAGATAGCATGAAATGTAGATATCCACAGGTCCTCGGAACCCGGTCCCACCAGATTCTGAGCCCTCTCCTTCATCTCCTGGGCCGCCTTATTGGTAAATGTAATGGCCAGGATATTCCAGGGATGAACTCCCTTCTCCTCGATCAGATATACGATTCTGTGGGTGAGGGCCCGGGTCTTTCCGGTTCCCGCCCCCGCCAGCATTAAAAGGGGGCCTTCCGTACAGAAGACCGCCTCTCTTTGTTCCTTATTCAATGTGTCATATATACTCATATATGCTCCATCTTATTATTATACATAGAGTGTGACTCTCCTTACGAAAAACAGAGAAATCTGCTCACGTCAGAGAGAGTCACCATCTAAACATTCCTGATTATCTTAACTTTGTTCCACAGTTAGGGCAGAACTTGGCACCTTCTGTCTTGGTACCGCACTCCGGACAGAACTTGGGGCCTTCCGCTGCAGTCCCATCTCCTGCCGGACCGGCCTGAGCATAGGACTGTGCCGGCGGTGTCTGCTGACCATAAGCCGGATTGGCCTGGGGAGCCTGCTGACCATACTGACCCTGGGGAGCGTAGCCTACCTGACCCATGTTCTGGGCCATCTGACCTGCCATCTGCTGTCCCATCATCATGCCCACAGACATACCAGCCATATCGGCAGCCATGGAACCGCCGCCGCTGCCGTTTGCGATGGCATCTGCCATGGCAACCTGCTGATACTTGCCCACATCTCCAATCATGCTCTGTCCGGCAACCTTGGTCACCATCTTCTGCACTTCCTCGGGATAGCTTACCGAATTGATCTGGAAGCCGGTCACGGTAAGTCCGATCTTGATCAGTTCCATATCAAGCTCAGTCTGGATGCCCTTGCTGATCTCCACGGCGTTGGCCTGGATATTGAACATATCCTTGCCTTCCCTCACGATCCAGCGCAGAAGCAGCTGGTCGAGCATGGATATCACTCTTTCCCTTACCTCATCTGTGGTATACTGATTCTTCACTCCGGCAACCTTTTCGATCAGGGCATCATAGTCCCCAACCTTAAACTGGAAGGTACCATTGGCCCGGATTGGCATACCGCCGGGAAGGGCCGGGTGAGGCAGATTGATGGCACTCTTGGTCCCCCACTTCATCAGAAATTCCTTGGTATTGATGAATAGAACCTCTGCCCTTAAGCCGCTGTTAAAGCCAAACTTGAATCCCTTCAGTGTGGAGAGGAAAGGAATGATGCCTGACTCGATATCATAACTTCCTTCATCCTTGAATACACCCTCTGTCTTGCCGTTATAGAGGAAGATGGCGTCCTGGCCGGGACGGATGATCAGACGGGAGCCCTTCTTAAGCTCGGAATTATTCCACTTATAGAAGATCACGTCATCCCTGTACTCTTCCCACTCCACAACATTGGCAAGCTGTCCTCCAAATAAACCCATATAGACACCTCACGATCTGTTGAAATAAATAAAACCTCAATATCTAACTTGCTGCTGCAAATGCCTGAAAATCCTCTGGCAATCGATAAAGAGCAGCAGTTTTATAATCCTAATTTGGCCTTCATGGCTGCCAGCTCATCATCGATGGCGCTGTCTGCGGCAGGAGCCTCATCATACTTGCCCATCAGGTCTTCTGCACTGTTCTCCTTAGGTGCGTTAAGCTCTGCCATGGCATTAGCCTGATCCATCATCTGATTAGCCTTCTCTTCCATACGGTCAAATGCGGACAGCTTGCCCTGGGCACTGTCATAGGAGGAACCGATCTTGTTAAGCTTCTCCTGGGTCTTGGCAACAGCCATCTTGGACTTGATTGCCTGCTTCCTCTCCTTGAGATCAGCGATATCCTTCACCAGCTTATCATGCATGGCACGCATCTGCTGTGCATTGTTGGTGGCTGCCTCAGCTGCCTGGGTCAGGCTGGCTTTCTTAGCCTCAAGGCCTGCCTTCTTATTAAGGAATACCTTGGCATCGGCTTCATTGCCAGCCATCAGAGCCTTCTCAGCATAAGTAACCATCTTTGCGATCTCTTCCTCATTCTCCTTGAGCTCACGGTTGGCCCTTGTCTCCTCTGCCATCACTGCGGCGGTCTCTGCCTTCACCTTGCCAAGGTCACTTTCCAGATCGCGTATGTACTGGTCTACCATCTTTGCCGGATCCTCAGCCTTATCAAGCATAGCGTTCACATTGGATGACATGATATCCTTAAATCTCTTTAAAATACCCATAAGTTACCTCCTTTTTTATGGTATGCTGCCCTCCCGCAGCACAAAATGTTCAATTCCGCATTTATTATACCATGCAGATACTTTTCTTGTCACCTGATTTTTTACAATTTCTTACCATTTCTTTCCACCTCCTGGCTATATGAAATTAATATTATTATCTATTCAGAAGCCATATATGGCTAAAAGCCCCGGCGGAACTTCCCTCTGTCTGCAAGGCATCAACTATTTTGAGGTTTGAGTAATAAAAAATTGACTAAAATTCATTTTTTACTTGCCATATAGTAACAAAAACTATATACTATAGATATCAAGACCAAAAGAACAGGAGGCTGTCCCTTGAATATACATGATTTAGACTGGCTGGATGCATTCCCGGAACCGACCAGAATCCCCTCAGAGGACTTTCCCGATATAGAATTATATATGGACCAGATCACCACTTTTATGGATACCCGCCTTGAGAATACCAAGAGGTATCCTGAGGATAAGATTCTGACCAAGACCATGATCAACAATTATACCAAGAACCACCTTCTCCCGCCTTCGGTGAAGAAGAAGTATTCCAAAGAGCATCTTTTTATGCTGATCTTTATCTACCATCTTAAGAGCATGCTCTCCATATCGGATATCCAGACACTGTTGGAGCCTGTGTCAGATTCGTATTTCTCGGAGAAGGAAGGGGATAAGCTTAATCTGAAGGAGATTTACGATCGGATAACCAGGATGAGTGCCGACCGGCATCCGGATATTGAGGCAGACATCCAGAAGGTCCTGGACCAGACCGATGCTTCATTTGATGATTATGCCCTGACCAGGGAAGCGGCTGACTACCTGGATGCTTTTTCTTTTATCTATCAGCTATGTTATGATATCTATGTGAGAAAGCAGCTGATCGAGAAGTTTATCGACCATTACAGAGAGGAGCATCCCTCACGGAAGGGGAAAAAGAAGAAGGATGAAAAAAAGGATTAGGCAGTCCCTAATCCTTTTTTTCCTGTTTTTTTAACCTTTCTATCACAAGCTCATATCCGTCATCTCCGTAATTAAGACAGCGGTTCACTCTGCTGATGGTTGCTGTGGAAGCGCCGGTAACCTCTGCAACTTCATTATAGGTTCGGTGATCGCGAAGCATCCCGGCCACCTCAAAACGCTGTCCCAGGGATAAGAGCTCATTAACCGTACACAAGTCCTCAAAGAATGCATAGCACTCCTCCACAGTCTCAAGGCACAGAATCCCCTTCATCAATTGATCCATCTCCGGTGTATGTACTTTTTTGCCCATAGTTCCTCCGTTGTCTCTTCGTCATCTCTTATGTCAATTTTCATGCTGTCTTCCGGCCGCTTCGGCAAGCATCAGAATCATCTTGTTCAGAGATCGGTAGCCGAAAAAGGGATACTGGCCATTAATCAGAATAAAGGGCAGGCAGCTTCTCCCGCTGCCGGAATCCTGATTGACAACCCGGTCCAGATTTATGATATGAACCTGGATGGAAGGGCAATTGGCTGCGATGATCATGGCATAGCCAGTCATTTTTCGACACTTGACACAATCCATCCGTACACCCAGATCCAGCCTGGCCCTGCTCTTAATCCCCTTTATTAACTGTAATACCCGAACTGGCTGATCAGATAAAGCTTCCTTCATACAATGCCGCAGAAAATCTCTGCATTCCTCTGTCTTATTTACATTTGACAGCATAAGATGATAATGTTCGCTCATGAGATACTACCTTACTACTGTGCCTGAGAAGACTGTTTCACATATAGTATCTCCTGGAATAGGATAATTATACTTGCTTATTACTGCCGCATTCTTTGCAGCACCGTTTTGTTCAGTCCGGATAATATCTCCGGTTAAAATATAATAAGCCTCAATCTTAACTGATAGAATAAAAATGCGGCTCAACATTCCCATCCTCGTGGAATTCAAGTATCAAAAAGGTGGGCTCCGGCGGGTACTGCCTGGGGAGGGCCACACTGCCCGGATTCAGCAATGTAACCCTCTCTTCTTCATACTCATGATAAACCGGAACGTGGGTATGTCCGTAAATGAGGATATCTGCCCCCATTTCCAGGGCGCGTTCCACAAGTTCCTCCTCGCCCCAGTTGGCTCCGTAGCGGTGACCGTGTGTGACATAACAGGTATGTCCCTCAAACTCAAAGATATCATCCGGCTCAGAGAAGCCGAAATCACAATTACCCTGAGCCAGATAAACAGGAACATCCACCATACTCTTTACAAACTGCGGATCAAACTCCGAATCCCCGCAGTGAACCACGGCATCCACCTTATCTCCCCATTCTTCAAGGACTATTTTCAGATTGGATCTGTTGCCGTGATTATCACTGACAACCAGTATCTTTTTACTCATGTTTTTCTCATTTCTTATATAAATCGAATATTACCTCATAAGCAAGGGCATGTAGGTATTCTCAAAATGGATGATCAGGTCGATAAAGTCATCCACATTCTCAAAGCCGTTTCTGTGAAGGATCAGCTCATGATCAAGCAGGACTGCCATAGTCATGGCGAATCTTCTCTCGTCTTCATTCTCGATTGCCCTGTATTCCGGCAAACTCCAGATATCTGTAGTCCGGCACCAGTTGGTGATAGCTGCATAACCTACGGAATTCTGAAGCATTTCCTTTAATAATTGATTGCGGAAACCTTCCTGGTCCCTGTATTCCGGCTTGGCATCCCTGTTCCAGGCTTCGATAAATGTATGATTATAGCTCTCAAAAAGCATCTTTATCGTGGAGAGCAGATAAGCCTTGCACTGCTGGCGTTCCATCTCGGAAGGGTACTCCTTAAAACAGGATGCACAGTAGGTGGCAATCAGGCTGCCGGTAAAGTAGCCCATGTCATAACCGAATGGCCCCATGAAGGAGAACTCAAAATCCAGCATCTTGATACCATCATCCGACAGGAATACATTGGAAGTATGAAAATCCGCATGGATCAGGCAATCGGAATGAGTCATGAAGGTCCTCCTCAGATCCAGCCGGTTTGTCTGGCAGGCCGGATCATCGGTGATCTGACGGAATCTCTGCCATTTATGATACTCATCCTTATCAAGGTCCGTACCAAAGCGGTTCAGGAAGATCCCATCTTCCATGATCTGCCTGAGCTCCGTATTCTCGAACTGACTCTGCATGCTGCGAAACTTTGCTCTTTCCAGGAAGAACTCAGAAGTATAGAAAGATGACCTTGCCAGGAAATCCCCCACCTTAAGACCAAGATCCGGAACCTGATTCTCCTTGATCAGCTGGAATCGTACCGCCTTCAGGTTCTCGATAAACTCCATGACAAAGATATGGTTGGGCTTATCCTGGAATATTACCCTGGGAATGTACTCCGGCACGATAGAATGAAGAATCATCATGGTATCACATTCCGTCTCATTGCGGTAGGAAGCCACCGAAAGACCTCCGTTCAGATTCCTGGGATTAGACAGACCCTGCTTAAGTACATAGCTGCCAGAGGGGCTGATAATCTTGAAGACATAATTGATATGGCCATCCCCCTCCCCCTCATCTGCGGTGGGATCCTCTCCCATGACGGAGACAGTAACAGACTGGCTGTCCTCAAAACCCCTTATATGCTCTTTTAAGTAAGGAATGATATTCTCTTTGGTAACGATAAACATGAAGTTACTCCTAACTGTTATATGCTTAGATATAAATATATTATATCATTTTTATGTCTTCTTAACAACAGATTGTTTGAAGAGAGGAGCCGACTGAGCCTCAGCAAAGATCACTGATAATAATAGAAGGGACAGATACATCCGGTCTCCATGAGCAGATCCTCTGCTTTATGGAGCAGCTGGTTCCGAACCGCGGCATTTTTTTCCTTTCTGATTTTAGCGATCAGTTTCTTATAGGTCTGCTTCCAGTTGCCCTTCAGATCCTTATGCTTTCCGATCCCTTTCAGCTTTACCTTATAGACGGATTTGGAGGCATGCTTGCCCGTTCCAAGCCCGCTGTAGTTTTCATTTCTCTTGGTTGATGCATAAGTTTCAAGGAAATTAAGCGCGTCGTTCTTATCCGCAGCCCAGCCCATTCTGGCAAAAATGAACTGACCACCTGCCAGTACTTTTTGGAAGCTCTCCCAATCATAGGCTTTAAGCGTCATGTCAATGCCCACTTCTTGTGCCTTTGACTGAAGATATTTACCCACGTTTCCGTGTACATCACCCTCATTATTATAGGCATACTCCAATTTAGGAAAATTGGTAATCTTGCCTCCGGAAACTTTGTAGTACTTTTTAAGTATTTTCATGGCTGCACTCTTCTGAGCTTTTGCTGAGTAATATCCGGCATTTTTCTGACCAGCATGTTTATAGAACTGGCCTCCATCCGGCTCCATAATGCCCATGGAGACAAAAGTGGTCGCAGGCTTTACACCATATGGGATGATCTTTAGTGCGATATAAGACCTGTCAAACAGGCGATTGATGGCATAGCGGACTTCTGCCGCTTCGGCCTCCGTCAACTTTTTTCCCGCAGGTGACGGATCCCAGTTAACATTCCATATGCCAAAATAGGTTCCAATCGTATCATAGATAGTGACCTTGCATTTCAGTTTCTTTCCGGCTACCTTTGCCGTGATTGTCACCTTGCCGGCCTTCAACGCCTTGACACTCCCTTTGGATGATACCTTTGCGATGTTCTTGTTTGAAGAAGTCCAGGTAACTTTCTTTGAAGAACCATTAATCTTCAGTTTCTGGGAATCACCCACACTCATGGTCATTTTAGTCCTGCTGAGTTTCACCTTAGCTGCTGCGTATGTCCTTACCCCAAATGTCGAAAAGGTGAGAGAAAAAGCAATGATAAATAACAAACTTAAAAATAGTTTTGCGAAATGCTTCATTTTCATATTAACCTCCCCGATAAAATATATGTTTTTGCTGCTTTGCCTGACAGGCATACCTCCTTTCCATTTTCATTATATCATCGCAGTATATACTGGTCAATATAAAGCAGAAATGGCTGGTCCGGGGAGTGGTCAGGTATAACTATTTAAGTGAATAAGTCCAGTGCGCAGCGGCTGAGCAAGGCGGCATGCTTGCATGCAAGACTGCTCAGACATTGCGCACGACAAACAGTATCGAGATGAAGCACGGTTAGTGCGAAATCGAGATGCTGTTAGCACGGCGGGAGCTGCGATAAGCAGCGGAGCCGTGCGTGGGACTTATTCACGCCATTAGCGAGCCAGAAACAGCCGTGCTTGCACGGGTTGGGACGTATGCTCTATCTTTCAAGGCTATCGGGCGACTGCGGAAAAGCGAGAAGCCTCTTGCTGCGAGCTTGCCAGGGGGAGTTGCGATAACCTTATATTTGTTCAGTTAACTTTTTCAATGTCTTCTGGCTGACGAAACCAGAAAATCATACCAAAGTGACAGCCCGCAGGGCTGAGGTCAGTTCAATTA
>JAFUDC010000185.1 GCA_017459345.1 Eubacterium sp. | reverse complement strand
CCTTCTCATAGTTATCCTGGCAGTACTGCTGGTCCCCTCCCAGCAGCTGACCGACCTGGTCTGCCGCCTGTTTTTTCTCCTCCATCTCCAGATTCAGAAGACGAAGCTGGTCTTTCAGGCTATGAATCAGACTCCTGCAGCCCCCAATTTTTTCGCTGAGCTGCTTATCCCTGGCATCAAGCTTCTCTTTCTCCCGCTTCATTTCCTCCAGGCGGATTCTCTTCTCAATCAGGGTCTGGGAGGCCTTGATCTTACTCATATCCTCTTTACATTTTTTCAGAGACTTCTCATGGAATCTCAGATCTTCGAGGGTTCTAAGCTGGAACTTGACCTCCAGGTCCTTATGGGAATCCAGGCTGGCCTCCACCTGCTCCATGGCCTTCCTTCTGGCCTGTCTCTCCTGCATCAGGACATTGAGGTCAGAAAGTTCTCTCTTCTTCTGTTCCAGCTGGATCCTGATTGCATTTGCCCCGATATAAGGGGTCCGATAGATGGCAGGGCGGATGGCGCTGACTACATGATTCTGGTAGCGCATACAGCCTTTCGTGATGGAAACTGGATACTGCTTCAGCTCCTTGACGGACTCTACGCAGCGGACCTTGCCCAGAACCATATTGATATATCTTCTGGCCCAGATATTTCCCGAAGAGACGTAAGCAGCAAGACTCCCTTCCGGAGCCTTATCGTATTCATCCAGCTTTCCTGTGTTGATCAGACCTACACCGTAGGCCTTTTTCTTCTTCCGCTGGTTTTCATAGACAGACAGGGCAAGATCAAAATCCTCCGGCGGCACAATCAGGTAGAATCTCTGGGTATTGAGATAGCCCTCCACCGCATTATGCCAGGAAGGGTCGTTCACTTCCAGAAGCTCACTTAGGATCCGCACATCGGCCTCTCTGCCCAACCTGTTAAACTGGGTCACGATGGTTCTTTTGAGCCGGATGACCTCCTCCGGATAAATCATCCTTTTGGCTTCCAGTTCCCGGATTTGAGACTGAAGTCCTGCTTTCTCTTCCTGGTCCTTTCTAAGCTCCAGCTTGATTTCAGCCAGACGATCCAGGATCTTTTGCAGCATCCTCTTTTTATAATCTATGACTGTATCAAGCAGGTCCTGGAAGGCTGCAAGATCATCAACTTTCTCCAGACCTTTTAACTGCCCGCAATACTCTTCCACAACAGGATCCGCCTCCGGAACCTTCAGGATTCTTTCCCCATCTTTAAAGGCAGCCGCTGCCGCTGCCTTAAGTTTTTTCATTTCTTTTCGGTCCTGTTTCAGAGCCTCAGTGAGCCGGCTTTCCTGCCTCTCCAGTTCCCGGAAGGCCTGGTATTCCTCATCCATGTTCAGCTCCAGATCCAGGTCCCGTATGGTCTGCTCCTTAGCCCGGATCTCTGTCTGCAGCTCTGTCTGGGCTTTCTCAGCCTCCTGTTGCTCTCTTTCTCTGCTTTTTGTATTCTTAAGATTATCCCGGATCTGGATGCCGGTCAGGTCCTGGTCCGTCAGGGCAATATAATAATCCTGGTGCTTCTCCCGGCGGGAAAATGTCTCCACCGCCCTCTGGCTCTCTATGATGGCTTCTAATTCTCTGATCCGGTTTCTCACATCCACAAGCATCCGCTCCAGATCCTGGTAGCTCCTTACATTTTCCCGGAGAGAATCTATGTTAACCTCTTTTGCATCCAGCACATAAGAATAGACGAAGTCCTTGATATCATGGATGGGCCGAAAGGCCAGGGCCTTGGGAATCAGGGTAAAGAACTTATCCTCCAGCCTGCCGAACCGGGCCAGCATCATTCGCTGGGCTTCCTTTTTTGTGGCAGCAAATGTACGGACACCCCGGTTGGAGGACCGGAACATGGAGATGCTTTTTACCTTCTTGCCCTGAAAGAAGAGGTCATCTTTAAGTCCTTTTCTCTCAATCAGGTACCAGAGGCTGTTGGGCTCCTTCTCCTCCGTGGCGGAATCCATGACAACACCCACGATAAAGGGAGCCTTCCTCTCCTCATCCAGAAACTCCAGGGCGATATGACCGGTGATGGACCCGGTTCGCTCATAGGGCCTGTCCTCTCTTCCAGTCTTGCAGCGGATGTAGGTGTTCAGTGTCCGCTTGCCCTTCTCATGGGCTGCCTTATTAAAATTGGCCTTGGAGCAGGTCAGGACATACTGGAGAGCATCTAAGATGGTGGACTTGCCCGCTCCATTTTCTCCGGAAAGAAGGACGGAGTCCCCAACCTCTATGGTCTCATTGGAGAACCGATGCCAGTTAATCAGTCTGATCTTGGTAAGCTTCTTCACGATTTTCCGGATCTCCTTTCCTGTAATGGTCGATCATCTCTGATACCTTCCTGATGTCATCCACCCGGATAGCCATCAGGATGGAGTCATAGATCAGAATCCTGGCATCCTCCTGCATCATATCCCGGTCCAGGGTGTCAATCAGATTATATCTCTTAAAAAGCCGCAGGACATTGCTCATGGTGGTCTTATCAATCTGCTTCTCCCGGATCCGCAGGGAGAGATACTTCTCCTGCACATCACCCACTGTGATCACCACATCTGTCAGAGAGAGCTGCCGTTTTTGCTCATCATAAAGGATGCGGAGAATCAGCAGGATGATGGAATCCACCAGCTTAAGCTGCAGATGGTTGTAATTCTCCCGGTTGACCATCTGGACCACTCCGTACTCCTCATTGATTTCCAGGGAGTAGCCCAGAATGCCCAGATATTTTTCAAAAACCTGCCGTTCCCTCAGGACAAAATAATAGTCACTTTTGGTCTTCTCATTGCGCTTGAGCAGGAAGCAGGTGCTCATCAGTTTATTGCATACCCTGCGGAATTCATCCTGATCCTTCCGCAGCATACCTTCAAAGAGATCCATATTTATAACTCCACATCTATCTTTATCAATGTTTTTTTGATCGCTAAATATTATTTAAACAGGCCAGGCTCAGATCTGCAATTTCAGCATCTTATCTTAATTATGCCAGGCTCCATCAAAGTACATAATGCCATTTATCGTCGAATAATCCGGAAATCCCGGAACCGGTATCCATCTTTTTCGATTTGTCTTCCCAAATCCAGCCTGTAGCTCATCTTCTTCCTGGTCCCGTACAGCCTCACATAGATTAACCGGATAAAATGTTCATCTGACAAAAGAAGATCTGACGCCATCACAGAATCCCTGCCGGCAAGCTGATCAAGAACCCAGGCATCAATCTTGTCCTGACTGAGGATCCGATCCAGCTTTTCCCGCATCTGCTGCCTTTTCCGCTTCCGCTCTTCTTCATCGATTTCGGGCATCTCCATCTCCTGGGGCTGGAAGGATTTCTTACCCTCCACCGGGGCATAGAGGGAGTCCATATCCAGATAGTTCCAGGAAAAGAGTTTGATCAGACAAGACAGCTCCTCCATCTCATAGATGCCATTTAAGTCCATGCCAAACTCCTGGATATTCTCATTCATATAGCTGATGATATCCTTAAGCTGCCCCTGGACATCATCACTGTCAGAAAGGAGGAACCTGGCCCTGTTAATGGCTGCTCTCTGGTACTTGGTGTTTTTCCGGTTGATTTCGTCTAAGATCTCATCCATCTGACGGAAGGCCCGGATCACATTGTGGAGCATGGACAGGACTTCTTCCCTGGCATCCTCCCCGGACAGCTCCCTGATCTCGGCAATTTCTTTGGAGGCAGCATTTAAATAGCGGGTGCTGCGGCTGTGTGCCTCCAGCCTGTCTATAATCTCCGGCCGGAACTTGGACACATTATCCGAAGTCAGGAGCCTGTGGTAAGCCTTGTCCACCACGTTGGAATAATAATCATTCAGAAGGGCTTCCAGAATCTCGGAAACGGTGCTGTGCTTGGTCAGTTCATCGATATAGGTTTTTATGTTGGAATTGAGGCTTTTCAGAGCAGTAATAAGAGCCTCTGTATTATCCGCAATCTGCAGAAGGGCAACCCCTGAGGCCCCTCCGGACTTGACCAGATTATAGATGGTATAGATATAGCCCTGGTATTCCGCCGAACCAGACCCGCTGATATTCATCAGAGTCCGGATCAGCTGGATGGCATAATCCCGGAAATTCACCCTCTGAATGTAGCTGTAATCCACCTCCACCGTGATCCACCCGTAATTCTCCAGTCGTCTCAGCATCAGATTAGCCCGGTCCCTGCTGTCAGAGCTGCGGTTATCCACATCATCTTCAAAATCAGCTGCCATCTCTGAGTCAAAATAATACTGCAGGTCTTCCACAAGGATATCCCTCTCCACCCCGAAGGACAGCTGACTGCCCGTGATCCTGAAGATGCGGAGGATACACTCCCAGTAGACCTGCCTGCCCGGGGCAGCCAGAGGGACAAAAAAATTATCCGGCACAAAGCGGAATAGATTATGTGTAGTATATTGATTCCTGTCCATGGTAAAAACCTTTACTAATCCTTGTTATTCTTTAGATACTATACAAAAGTCCTATGACTTTTGCAAGTAGTATTGACATCAGAAAAAGAAATCGGATTCGTCTCAACGAATCCGATTTGAATTAGAGGTCTACTTCAGGGTCAGGTCTCTTCCCAGCTCATATGCTTTTTTTATTTCCTCCGGGAAGATGGTATCATGTCTCTGCTGCTTGGCCTTCGGATCAAACAGTGTCCACTGCCAATCTGTTTTGCTGTAATCCTTAAGCTGCAGCGTATCGCCGCTGACAAAAAACTCAGCAGGACCCACAAACCTGGTTAGCACTTGCTGATAGTTCTGCATAAGATTCATAAAATATGTGTCCGGTGCATTGCTTGTCATAAAAAGCAGCACTGGGATTGGATGCTCATTGCAGCATGGTGTTTCAAGATTGTAGGTCAGATTCTGGAAGATCAGGCGCTCGTACAGAGCCCGGAAGGAGGCTGTCAGCTCTCCCAGATAGTTTGGAGAGCCGATGATGAGGCCATCAGACTCCCTGATTGCATCCAGTACCGGTGTAAGTCCGTCCCTGCAGATGCAGTGTCCCTTGAACTTCTCTTTTTTACAGCCAAAGCAGGAGATGCATCCGGTGTACTTCTCCAGTTTGAAAAGGTCAAACTTTTCTACAACAGCCCCGGCTGATTCTGCCCCCCTGGCCGCCTCCATAATCAGGGTATCTGTATTCCAGCCCTTTCTCGGGCCTGCATTCACTGCGATGATTCTCTTACTCATTCTCTATTTCCTCCTTTATAATGCTAGCATTTTTTCTGACAAAATCGTCCGGATGCTCGCTTTCGTAGCCGTGCCGCTTTGCTTGCACGGACGAAATCGGCTCCTCTATGATATAATTAACGTATACATTTTTGTGTTTTTATCGAAAACGCCAACGTTAAATGTCTAGAATTCTTTTCCGTTTTTCATAAAATCCACAAGATTTATATGTATTATACCATTTCGCTGCTGAAGCAATGGATCTATGGTAACTACATACTTAGGATAGTTATCCCTGATTGATTCCAAAGGTCTGTACTCGCGTTCTTCCGTTTCCTTTGACATCGCTATTGTATAAGAGACCTGTACATAAGAATACTTCATCTCATTATCCCTGAGTATAAAGTCACATTCAAGTTTACCTATCCTTCCTACGCTGACAGAATAGTCATGAGACCTTGCATATACGTATGTAATATTCTCCAGAACCGGTCCGTAGTTAACCCTATTATCCGTATTCTGAACATAATAAAAGCTTAAATCTGCAAGATAGTATTTTTTTTCTCCACTTAACGACTTTTTCGACTTCATATCAAACCTGGAACACTCATAAAGTATTTTTGCGTCAAGCAATGCTCTGATATACCTTGCAATTGTAGCTTCGCTGACCGGAGTTCCGGTCTGTTCTATTGCCTTTTTCAGGCTTTTTAAACTCGTAGTCGCACCAAAGTTATTGATGATGTAACTCCTAACAGTTTCAAATGTGCTTTTGTTCCGTATCTTCAGTCGTCTGCGTATGTCCTTTTCAAAAATCTCATCAATAACACTTTGAACATATCTGCGTTTCGCTGCCATCGAATCTAAAAGTATAGTTCTTGGAAATCCTCCCTCCAAAATATAATTCTGCAATTCTTCCTGTCTGTCAGATGCAATATCCTTGCCATAAAACTTCTTTATTTCCTCATATTCCTCGAACGATAGAGGAAACATTTCAAATTCAATATACCGCCCGGTAAGCTTCGTCATCAACTCACCGCTAAGCAAATAGGAATTCGATCCTGTAATAAAGATGGACCATTCTCCTGTTCCACGAAAACCGTTAAGAACTATTTCAAATCCTTCAACGTTCTGAACTTCATCAATAAACAGGTATTTGGTTCCTTTTGCTTCCGGAACACCTTGTATCAGTTGTTCCAACTGATCTGCTTTCGTTATCTTGTTATAGTCTTTGCTATCAAGATCGAAATAGCTGATATTCCCCTCAGAGATCCCGCCCTTTTTCAATTCATCGGCGATCGTCTCCATCAAACATGATTTACCACATCTCCGGACTCCGGTTATCACCTTGATTATATCTGCAGCATGGTAAAAATCACGTATTTTCTTCAAATAGTTTTCTCTTGGAAACCAATCCATTCTCATCACCTGCCGATTCGTTTTATTAATCCTATCTTATCAGAATGTCAGGCTGGTTTCAAGTTTAACGTGAGCGTTTTTGATAATACTGCAAAAACGCCCACGTTAAACTTTTGATTTTCATTGCTACTCATTTGCCTTGATTATGTCGCTAAGTGTCACATATTCATTTCGAAAATGGGTGGTTCCTGCCTCCAGATCCATATGGATGGCACTTTGTGGGCAGTTATGCAGGCAGGCATAGCAGACCTCACAATGGTCAGAAAATGTCACTCCATCCTTGTCGACTGTAATATTATTGGCAGGACAGACCTTGGCACAGATACCGCAGCGGATACAGGAATCATTTACTTTATATCCGAGGGCTGTATCTTTTTTCAGGATATTAGCCGCATGAGTCCGTGTCCATCTATCCATTTCAGCAAGGTTCTCTTCTGTGACATGAACCTGTCTGAGCTTCCTTTCACCGATATCCTTGACCAACTGATTAATTTGCCACTCTACATTTTTTTCAGGCAGGGTCTCAATCTGAACCTTCATATCAAAGAAGGGCAGGTAGTTATCCACCATCTGAATGGCATTGATATAGCTGAGTGTCAGGCCGATCTTCTTTGCTGTGACCTCCACGTGGGTAAAGGCCTCGGCATATCCCATGCCATAAGTATAGACAAAGAAAAAATAATCGGTCTTTATCCTGGCTTTCAGGAGGAATTCCTTGACCATCATTGGCATCTCAACCGCATAGACGGGGGCCACGATTCCCACCGCATCGTCCTCTATCTTAATCTCATCCTGTCTCATCAGCTGCGGAATGGAGAGAAGGGTTCCTCCAATCCTCCTGGCAACATATAAGCAGTTGCCCGTCGCTGTAAAATAGCATACTGTCATACATTTCTTCCTCCTAATCTTCTACACCTTTCAATCGTAATCACCTTGGTAATTACGATTCAAACTCTCGCTCCCCCTGAAAAGGAAGGGGTTATCTTTATATTGAGTATATCATTAAGCTGTCTTAGCGGCAATATACACGATTAGATTTTGCTATATTAGGGATGCATTGCAAAAGTCCTATGACCATTGCAGATTTCTGCTTGCATCATAGGACTCTGTTTAGGAAACTATTATGGGCGATTAATATTTGTTATCCCTCAATCCCTCTCATTAGTCGGTCCATAATCACACTGACAGGCTCAATATCGTGTATCATGGATATACCGAGACCGAAGGATGCATAACCCATGCTGAGATCACCGATCAGCATACCATCCCTCATACCGTCATAAGCATGCTGGGCTTCGTAGATTTCCTCTTCTGTTGCGCCTGCCTTGCTCATCTCAAGCAGCTTATCCGGGAGTTGGCCTGGAAGAGAACGATAGAAGGACGGTACGGTGCGGTACATGAGAAGGTCATTGGCATCTGCCTTTACAGCCATCTCTTTGATATTGCGGGCCACAATGGATTCCTCGGAAAGCAGGAAAGCAGTTCCCACAAAGAGACCCTCTGCACCTAAGACAAAGGCCGCCTTTGCAGTCCTCTCATCGGCAATGCCGCCTGCTGCCATAACCGGAACTCTGCCCTTTGCTGCATCCACGATCATGGGAACAACAGCAAATGTACCAACCACCTTATTGGGAACGGTACCTCCCTCATCAAATCCGGTGGCCACCACGATATCAACGCCAGCCTGGATAGCCTCCTCTGTGTTCTCCACCGTCGGGGTGTGGGCACGGAAAACAACCTTGATATCTCTCTTATGGCATTCCTCCACCCAGCTCGGATCAAATGTCATGGAAGCCCATACCACAGCATGAACCCCTTCCTCCTGCATCATATCAAGCATAGGCATTGTGAAGATATCAGAGTCCCTGTCCAGCGGTCCGATATTAATGCCAAATGGCTTGTCTGTAATGCTCTTAACAATTTTTACTTCCCGGCGCATGTTCTCAATGGTCTCTTCCACTGTACGAACAGCAACCTTCTGGCCAGCATTATAGCCTAAAACACCAAGGCCTCCTGCTTTACTCACTGCAGCTACGTACTTCCCATCTGTCAACCAGTTGGTCGGTCCCTGAATGATGGGTTTCTCGATTCCGAGAATTTCACAAACTCTGTTCTTCATGGATGCTGCCTCCTTTTTGGATTACTTACCTGATGCTATCTATCAGAGTGCTTTGTTAATTGTACCTCAACTGTGTCTCTGGCCCATACCCTGGATATTCCAGAAAATGTAATTGGACACAGTTCCCTATATCTAAAGTATAACCTGTTAAAAGAAGGATACAATTAGGAAAAAGAGCAATCTGTGTACATTTACACAAATCACTCTTTTTCTGTACTTTGCTATTTAAGTAGATAGGGCTTCAGACTTTCCGGCATGGATTCTTCACAGAGCTCCACAAATTTCTCATCAGACATGAGACTGTCATCAAGCACATGTCTCTCAAACATTTCCACCAGGCCGAAGACATAGAGCCGCAATGCAAATGCGAGCTCTTCCGTGAGTCTGTCCAGGCCATTCATTTTTAAGAGAAATGTATAAATGGTCTGGTAGGCGGCCTCTGCACGAATCTTGCCGTAAGCCTCCTGGCCTGAAGTATTATTGACAGCATTCTGGATGAAATGCCGTACCTTCCTATAATAAGCCACCCCGTCCTTCTGGTAGTCATGAAAGCTGTAATCCTCTCTTTCCAGCTTCCTATGGAGCCTTTCTGCCTCAGATTTCTCAATATAGATCATGAGATCCGATTTGTTCTGAAAGTGATTATAGAAGGTCTTGGAAGACAGGCCGCTCTCCTCTACCAGCCGGGTTACTGTAATCTTATCTATGGGAGTATGCCTGCTAAGCTCCAGCAGGGTCTCGGCAAATATCTCTTTTGAGCTTCTCTTTTTCATAGTGCCTTTAAGCTTCTTCCTCCAGCAAGTCCAGCATTTGCTGGGCATTGTCCTTGGCCTTCACTTTGCCAAAGGCTTTGATGATAATACCCTCCTCATCAATCAGGTAGGTGGAGCGGATCAGGCTCTTTGTGGGCTTTCCGTCCTTGCCCGGCTTTCGAACATCATAAGCAGTAATGACAGCAAGATCTTCATCCGCAAGCAGGGTGAAGGGAAGGCCGTGCTTCTCCTCAAACCGCTTGTGGGATTCCACACTGTCCTTGCTCACTCCAAGGATTACTGCACCCTTTTCCTGAATCTGGGGATAGCGGTCGCGGAAACTGCAGGCCTGGCTGGTGCAGCCGCTGGTCATATCCTTGGGATAAAAATACAGAATGACCTTCTGCCCTTTATAATCTGACAGACTGTGCTCCTTTCCGTTCTGATCAGGCAAAGTAAAATCCGGTGCTTTGCTTCCGATTTCCAACATAACTTTATCCTCCTGTGAAAGTTTAGATTCTTATGCCTTATTAAACTTTTCCTTCCCCTGCTTGCAGCGTGGACATTTCCAGTCGTCAGGCAGGTCTTCAAAGGCTACTCCATCATGCTCTGCCGGATCATAGACATAGCCGCAGATGGAACAGACATACTTGCCGGTAGCCTGAAGGCTGCCAAAGTCTATCTCAGGGAAGACCGTGGGAACCGGGTTATCAAGGTCCATCACCCTCTTCGCCTCCAGGTTCTCATAGCCCTGGGGAGTATGAGTGCCCATATAAACTGTGGGATGGTTGCGGATGAATTCACGAATCCGGTCCTGAGTTTCTCGGGCAGCAGGCAGATCGTCAAAAACAACGGACAGCCTGTCCTCATATAAGGCCTCATCCACGTATGTGATATCGCCATGAATCATATAGAAAAGGTCGTCCTTCTCAATGATGACGATGCTGTTTCCATTGGTATGTCCCTTGGCCTTGATAAAGTAGATACCATCACGAATCTTCTGACAGGCCGGGAAATTATAATAGGCTCCATCCGTGAAGCTCACCGGCACAATATTGTCAATGCCCTGCAGCTCATCAGCTGTACATTCTTCCTCATTCGCATATATTTTTGCCTTGGGAAATGACTTAAGCTCCCCGGAATGATCGCCATGCTTATGGGTGAGAAGAATCGTGGTTACCTGGTCGGGCTCATAGCCCAGGGCTGCGAATGCCTCCATGTAAGAACTGATATCCTTACCAGTGTAAAGTGCGCTGGTCTCATCCGGCACCTCCTCCGGTGTCCCTGCCGGCAGTCCGGTATCCACCAGGATGACCTCATCTCCGGTATCAATCAGGTAGTTCTGCAGGCTTCCCCTGTACCTGATCTTCGGGTCGAACTTATCAGGACTTTCACCTCCGCCGAAGACGAAGGGCTGTGAATAAAAACCGTCTTTTCTGAATTTTACTGCTTTAATTTCCATGGTGAGCTCCTTTCTTTATATAGGTCTTATGCCTGTGCTTTCAGCACATTTGGCATATTCTGGTACATTCTTGCAGCCATCTTCTCTGCAGATAAACCTGTTTCCTTTGTAAGCCACTGTTTGGTCAGGTGGGCACAGGCATATGCATGATATTCAATGGCAAATATAATTTCCTTTTCTGTATCCGGATCAATTAGCAGTTTTTTAAGCTTATCTTTATATATCAGGATATCATGTTCCACCATGTAGTCAATCAGCGCATTTTGTCCAGTCTCCGAAAAAGCATTCTTATAAAAAGCTCTGCGCTGATCCATCTTCTCAAAGATTTTCTCCAAAACATAATCCCATGATTCACCGGGGTATTGATCAATTGTTTTTTGGGCGTCCTGATAATAGATCCATGTAACAAGATCATATTTATCACGAAAATGATAGTAAAATGTCTGTCTTTTTTCACCAGCCCCAACACAGATATCCTTTACCGTAATCTTCTTGAATGATCGCTGTTCCATGAGGTTAAGAAGGGTATCGGCAAATCTCCACTTTGTATAGTCCGCCATCGTAATCTCCCACTTACGTAAATACCAAGGAATGCACCAGACTTCTTTAAGCCTGATGGACTCATCAAAGCCCTGTATGTAACACCTATTATTATAATAGTATAAATCATAAAACACCAGTCCTAATATTCCAGTCAAAACACAAAATGTGACAGATATTTTGTCATTAACACCATATGACAGAATTTTTGACACATATCCCATTGTGACAAACAATGTGACACATTCCCGAACTAGTAATAAATTCTGACAATTTTGATTAATCATCATATTTTCTGACACATCGTCTTGTATGACCCGTTGTGTCTTTTAATTATTTATGAAATAATCCCATTAACAAAAAACAATTTGATCTTAATAAACAAGGAGGTAGTCTTATGGGTAAACTTGATGGCAAAGTTGCAATCATCACCGGTGCATCAAAGGGACTGGGCTATGGCATTGCCAAGGCTTTCGTGAAAGAAGGAGCAAAAGTAGCCACTATAGGAAGAAATCAGGAACGGCTGGATGCTTTTGTGAAAAACTTCACTGAAGAAGGCTACGATGTTATAGCTGTTCAGGGTGATGTAAGCAAACGGGAATGTGTTAAAAAACTAGTAGAAGAAACTGGATAATATCATATAGATAAGTATGAACAGACTTCGCGTTAGTAAATGTAAAACAGACTGATTATTTACTCGACAGCTGATGGATATAGTAGAATTAAAAGCATTTAAAAAGGAGATAAAACCATGAAAGCATATTATGTAGAAGCCTATGATAACAATGACCTTAGCAAAATGATTTATGGAGACCTCCCCACGCCGGAGATTGCAGATGATCAGGTATTGGTTAAGGTAGCAGCCGGCAGTTTTAACCCCTGTGAGCGCCAGGTAGGAGCAGGAGAATTTGAGCATGCATTCGCCACACCTATTCCATTTGTATTTGGCGTAGACTGTGCAGGTATAGTTGAGAAGGTTGGTGCCAATGTTGATAATGTAAAGGTTGGCGACCGCGTCATCGCATATCTTGGTTTTGCTATGGGCGGCGGTTCCGGAGAGTATGTAGCAACTAAAGGTGATTGGGTCGCTCCGGCTCCCAAATCCATGTCCCTTACTGACTGCGGATGTATCCCCCTGGCATCCTTAACTGCCTGGGAGGCATTATTTACCCACGGTAAACTGGAAGAAGGACAGATTGTTGTTGTTAACGGAGCCAGCGGCGGCGTTGGAAACAGTATCGTCCAGCTTGCAAAATGGAAGGGGGCCACAGTAATCGGTATCGACCATGGCTCAGTAAAAGATAATGTTATGTCTATCGGTGCAGATTATTTTGTTGACTATACCTGCCAGAAGCTTGGTGATGTATATGATAAAGAGGTGGACCTCATCATCAATTTCTCAAACGCACCGGAGAGCCAGATTGAAGAACAGATGGCACAGCTAAAAAAAGGCGGCACAGTAGTAAACGGGAATGCGGCAATGGCTCAGAAAATGCTTCGTAAGATTGGGGGCAACCAGGAACGTGGTGTGACCATGAGTGATTCTGATTCAGCAAATGTGAATTATGTTATATTCTCAGTGGACTACGATACACCATCTCTTACAAAGATTTCTAAAGTTATCGATGAAGGAGGACTCAAGCCCTTAATCACAGACAGGATCGCTGTCAAGGATCTAAAGAAGGCCCATGAGACTTATCTGCAGGGCAAGAATAATGGTAAGATTCTGGTTATCGTGGATGACAGTCTCAAATAAGAATTAAAATTGACAACTGATGAAAAGCTATAACAAGAGGCAGATTGATGTCTGCCTCTTTAATATTATTGCTTGCAGTATGTTATTTCATATGCTATATTTCTCCCATAAAATGGTAGCAAAAAACAGAATATTTAAGCAAAGCTTAAAGGTGATAAAACATGACCGAAAGTGATTTTAAGAACACAAATACATTTCCGCACATTAAGGCTGATACTCTCTTCTCCTCACCATTCTTAAATCTCTATGACTATAGGAATGATGTGACAGGCCATTACTATGTAGCCTCCAGAAATAAAGAGGAGGATCTTCTGGCTTTGAAGCCCTATGAAGAAGCAGTCAAGACAGGCTCTGAGGCTGTCTCCTGTATTGTGATTTTTGTTGATAAATGTAAAGAAGCTTACCTGATGCTCTTTGAGGAGTACCGCTATCCGGTGGGGCAGTATGTCCTGGCCATCCCCAGCGGACTGACTGAAGAGAATGAATCTCCTATTGAAGCAGCAAAGAGGGAGCTTTATGAAGAAACCGGAATCCGGGATCAGGAGATTATCTCTGTAAAGGAAGTTTCCGTTCCCCTTTTTACTACACCCGGCATCACAGATGAGAGATGTACATTTGTCTGTCTGCTTGTGGATGGATTGCCAAGACAGCTCGACCATGATCATGCATCAGAATCCGAGCTCTTCCGAAGGGAAAAATATATCTCAGAAGAAGATGCTTATAAGATGCTGGAGTCTGTTGATATGGGCACTGACTTCTGCTCTGTCGTTTCCTGGTGTGCCCTTATGTATTTTCAATCAGGACTATGGAAAAAGCAGGACCCATAGAAAGTCCTGCTTTTATCTTAATTCTTTATTTATTATTTCTCTATCATCTCCAACAGCAGCATGGCCGCTGACCATGGGAATTCCTTGTCGTTAATATGGCAGTTGAGTTCCAGCACCGGAATTCTTGAAGTATCCACATGTTCTTTTAAAGTCTCAAAAAGAGCCTTATCTTCTTCCGGTCCATAGAATACCTTCCCTTGTGCATCTACAGCGGAAACACCCTTCATGGGAAGGAGAAGTATGGTATTGTCCTGAGCCAGATTCAGCTTTTCTGCCAGCTTTTTTCCCAGGGCGATGTTCTCCTCCACATTGGTCCGCATGATGGTGACCATGGGATTGTGGGGATAAAGATTTCGGTCTTTATAATGGTCCGGCACTGTCTCCGGAGGACCAAAGGTTACCATGTCCATGGCTCCCACAGATACAACCTGAGGGATATGGTTTCTGGCTGCCGCCTCACTGCGGTCTGTCCCCGCCGCCATGATGCCCCCATAGAGTTCATCGCACCACTCGGTGGTTGTGATATCCAGCACTCCGCAAAAGGCTCCTGCATCGATGAGCTGCTCCATGGTCCTGCCACCATTGCCGCTGGCATGGAAGATAATGACCTCGTATCCCCTCTCCTCAAGAAGCCGCCTGGCTTCCATCACACAGGGTGTGGTCACCCCGTACATGGTAGCTGCAATCCTGGGCTTATCCGGATACTGGTCTTCTGACAGACTACTGGTACAGCCAAGAAGTCCTGACATGGCTTGAACTGCACCCCGAAAGACCACTCTGGAGATCTTGTTCAGACCGGCGATGTCCACAATAGAAGGAATCATAATCATGTCACTGTTGCCAACATAGGGAGCAACATTCCCCCCGGCCATGGTGGAAACCATGATCTTTGGCACTCCGAACGGCAGCTTTCGCATGGCCGGCGTCAGAATGGAAGTTCCTCCTGAACCGCCAAGGCCTACCATACCTGCCACCACGCCACCCTGATAAAGGGCCGGCACAATAATCTTCAGTCCCTCCATCATAGCCTTGACCGCCTTACCCCTGTCGGCCTCTGCCCGCAGGGTCTCAATGTCATATCCGGCAGCCGCAGCCACCTGACCTGCTGTAATGGTGGGAGTAATAGAAGGCGCATTGGTTCCCGTATCTATTAATATGGTCGGTATACCAAGCTCCTCAAAAAGAGACCTGACATACCCGTATTCTTCTCCCTTGGTATCAAAGGTACCTGCAAGAATAACTGCCTTTTCCATGATTTACGTCTCCATCCAGTAAATGCAGCGAATGCTTCATCATCAGGAAGATTGACATTCCCTCCTGTTCAGGGGAGAGAAAGAATTCACTTCCTCTCAAAAATACAGAGGAGGGATTCACAATCGAAACTGTTTTTCACATACCATTTTTATCATACCATTTTCAAGGGAATCAGATTGATAATATATCCTATCTATCCTTGGAATTATACACAATCTTTATTTACAATTCCTTCTTTAATGCTGCACAAATCCACAGATGGCATCTCTTTCAGCAAAGATAAATCGAATACCTCCTGACGAATCCCACTATGGACGCGCCTTCAGGGGACAGGATGACTATCAAAGCATTATATTCAAAGAATGATTACTTCCCCATCCTCCGGCACCCAGATCTTGCCTTCATAGTACCTGGATGCTTCCTCTGTATACAGCTTCTTCCTCTCCCCGAAGGTATCATCCTCCGTATGCCAGAGCAGCAGGTTCTTCACCTGATGCTTCTGGGCCATCTGGCTGCTCTCCTTCACCGTCAGATGGTGGTAGCGCTCCGGCCGGTAAATCTCCCTGTCCCGGTCCAGGCAGAAGGCCTCAGAAAGAAGCCAGTCCGCCTGATCCAGGAATTGTTCTCCATGGTCTGTCACAGGCTCATCACCGGGAAATACCAGCCTGGTTCCATCCGGCCACTCCATGTGAAATCCGAATTGCCTGGCCTTGCTGGAACCGATATCAAAAAAAGTAAATGTACTATTCCAGATAGTCTCCCTCTGCATATCTTCTACAGGAACCAGGTGGATCCTCGGTCCGATCAGAGCCATACCCTGGGGCTTTAAGATCATCTGGCAGACCTTGTAGGCCTTATCTAAAACCTCATCATGTCCATAGAGGACAAAGTCCCCATCGTAGGTCTCATCAATCATCAGCTCACCGATATAGCGTATCACCCAGATCATCCCAAGGAAATGATCTGTATGCTCATGGCTTAAGAAGCCTTCATGCAGCCTGTTCCAGTCCAGGTTCATCCTGTCAAAGCATCTTAGGACATCCGTGCCCCCGGTCCCATCCACCAGAAACAGACTCTCCCCGTCATCAAAGACACAGGATGTATTCACATATTTAGATACGGTAGCAGTCCCTGTGCCAAGGATGTGCATTTTCTTTTCTCCCATTATATTATTGTCCTCCTCTTAATCTGGTTAACATTATAAAATATGAGGCTGTGGGAAGCAAATAAGAATGTACACTATGAATTGAATTATATGAATTGAGAGGGAAAACATATTATCAGTTTACAAATTAAGTAAATATATATGGTAACAGGTTACCTGTAATTTATTTTTATATATCGATGAAATCATATATGAAGTAACTTTTTTACCATACTCCTGTTTTTTTCCACAAAATTGGGTATGAAATACCAGGAAGAGATTCTCTACCCACATGTAATTCCTTAATTTAAAAAAACTCCATGATAGGTGTAGGGACTTGTGGGTAGAAAAGATTCAACCTTATTGATCTATCAATTATTTGCGTAAAAGATGTATCAAATAATGATTTCTTTCCGCAAAACATGTTTGATATAATATTAATATTGATGTTTATCCATATATATGCCTGTAGAGGAAACTTTTCATGGATTGGTCGACGTTCTTATCCTTTCAGGAGTTAATGACATAAGTTAACTGAACTATATATAGGATTATAAATCCCTTGGATGGACACTCAGCTTTCAACAATTTAATTTTAGGGAGACAGAGGGACTGTCTCCTGTAATATTTACAACATTTGATGTATATGCTATGCTTTTATCAATATATTATAGGGAGATCTATAGAATGGAAAAGAGTATAACAGAACAGTCGACTGATACACATGTTATAAGAAAAGAATATGAAGAAAAGCAACACAAAAAGGGTCAACATGATTTCAAGCGATGTAAGGATGAGCAGCATATAGAAGTTAATCCCGAAGATAAAAGAATCTACACCTTAAGCCAGGAGAAGTCGGTCAAGGCAGTGATTAAATTGGGAGTTCCCCTGATTGCCGGCATGTTCATCATGGTTCTCTACAACCTGGTGGATACCTACTTTATCGGACTTCTGCGGGATGATTATCAGCTGGCAGCGGTCAATATGGCCTATCCCGTCATGATGATTTCCATCGCCATCTCCAACATGATAGGAACAGGTGCCTCCTCCCTGATTGCCAGGAGCATCGGGGCCGGCCGGATGGATAAGGCAGATCACACCCTGACTGCCGGTTTTGTCCTGACCGTCATTAACAGCCTGATTGTTGCCACTCTAGGACTCCTTTTCTTACATCCGATTGTAAGGGGACTGGGAGCCCAGGCCAATACTTTCGACTATACCAGGCAGTATGTAGCAGTCATTCTTCTTGGCAGTATCTTCACCATGGGGAACTATACCTTCGGTCAGCTGTTAAGAAGTGAGGGTTCCGTAAAGTACTCTGTCCTGGGGATGGTGGCAGGCACGGCAGCTAATATAGTTCTGGATCCCATATTTATCTTCCTTCTGGGGATGGAGATCCGGGGCGCCGCCATCGCCACCATCCTTGGAAATGGGCTGGGTATGGCCGTTTCCCTCTTCTTTTATCTGACCGGGAGAACTCTGCTGCGTCCCCGATTCAAATATGTCAAACCCACGGCTGAGATTCTAAAGGAAATCTTCTGGGTGGGTATTCCGGCCACTCTGGAAACCCTGCTTACTTCCGCAGCTTATATCGTAAACAATAACCTGGCCGTGGCTTACGGAGAACTTACCGTGGCTGCCATGGGTATTGCCCAGAAAATCCTCTCTCTGGGCAATTATATCTACCAGGGCTTTGCAGCAGGAAACCAGCCTCTGATGGGCTATAACTATGGTGCAGGTAACTACAGGCGCATGCTTGCCGTCCTCAAGGCCGGGGTCATGGTTGTCTGCAGCATGGAGCTTGCCGTCATGGCGGTCTATGGTACATTTGCCCCGGCATTAGTCGGAATCTTTACTGACTCTGCAGAAGTGATTGCTACGGGAAGCAGGGTCCTTCGCACCATCATGTGTATCCTCCCCTTCGTGGGATCTGTCTCCATGAGCCGGACTTCTTTTCAGGCCATGGGCAAGCCCCAGTATGCCTTCGGCATCACTTTGGTTCGCCAGCTATTTCTTTATGTTCCTCTCCTCCTGCTTTTGAACAGACAGTTTGGATTCGGAGGCATGATCTGGGCCCAGCCCATCACAGAGCTGATTATGATGGTGGTTTCGCTGACTTTACTATATAGAACCATACAAACGTATCAGGGGCGCTGACGGCGCCCCAGACATTCCCCTCTTTAGCAAAACACGGGAATTATTTCATCTTCTCCAGGCTTTCATTTATCTCATCGTTTGTGGCATTGTAGGCTTCCACTGCTTCGCGAATCTTGTTTTTAAAGTCCTTGGGGATGCTGGGATTCTTAATCAGGGACTGGAGATAGGCAACCTCTCTGTCTTCAATCTCCTGAACCATATCATTGGCCTTCTTCTGATTCTTCTCGGCGGCGTGCTTATCATTCAGCTCTTTGTAGGCTTTATAAAGCTTATTATCCTGGGCTGTCAGATCATCCTTAAAGTCTTTGCGGGACTGGGCAACCAGCTTATCAAGCTCGTCTGTTGCTTTGGCTCCCTTCATCATCAGCTTAACCATCTCTTTTTCTTCATCGCTCTTGGCAAAATGCATCATCGCTTTTTCCGCTAACTGGAAGCTGGCATCATTGCTCTCGGCATAAGCATCGACAACCTCCTGCACCTCTCTCTTAAAAGCTTTGGGAAGATCCTTATTCTTTGTAAGAGAAAGCAGATAGGCAACCTCTGCCGCCTCGACCTCCTCCATCATGGCATTCGCCTTATCAGTATCCGTCTCTGCATCATACTTGTCCTTCAGCTTTTTATACTCTTTGTAGAGCTTGTTATCTGTCTCATTCAGCTCCTGCTTGTAGTCCTTGCGGGATTCTTTAATCTTCTCTTCCAGCTTCTCAGATGCCTTAAACGCATCTATGCCGCCCTTAATAACATCTCCCATTACTTTTAATCCTGAAAATAAACCCATAATGTACCTCCTTTGCAAAAAAATGTACTTTCTCTCCCCTCCAAAGTGGAGGGCGTTTCAAATGGTGAAACAAATGTTGAATCATGAAGCTGTTTCAATTGTATCGGTTTTTAATACAGATTCAAGCAATCTGTGATAAATGGACAATTTCTGTGACAAGCCGCAATATAGCTGATGGAAGAGTTGGTTATTATATGTTAAAATGTAGATAATGAATCTTTACTGACAGGAGTACAAGCTTTAATGAATATAGCCTTAGTCGATGATATGCCGGATGAACTTCATAATATGGAATTGATACTGAAGGATTATGCCGCCCATAGCAATGTGGACCTGAGTCTGTCCTCATACTTAAATGCCGAGGAATTACTGGCGGATTACCGTCCCCTCCTCTACACTGTAATCTTTCTTGATATTTATATGGATGGAATGAGCGGGATTGAGGCAGCAAGACAGATCCGGACTTTGGACCCGGACAGTTTAATCGTCTTTCTGACCAGCAGCAGCGATCATATGCCAGAGGCCTTCTCTTTTCATGCCTATGAGTATATCATGAAGCCGGTATCTGCTGACAAGGTTTTCAGGGTTATGGATGACATCCTGAGAAGGCACACCGAAACCAGCGGGAAAAAACTATTCTTTGGCCGAAAAAAGGGTAATTACAGCATAGCCTATAAGGATATTGTGTTTATAAGGACAGGGACTGCAAATTATCTTGAAATTATGGATAAAGAAGGGCGGATTCATAAAACAAGGATGACTTTTTCTGCCATCGGAGAACAGATAAAAGAAGATGCCCGCTTCTTACTGATTCTTCGGGGCATCTACGTGAATATGGATTACATCATCGGATTTGACCGGGATATCTGCCGGCTGACCGGAGATCTGCAGCTGCCGGTCAACATCAGGCAGTCCAGAAAACTGGAGCAGATCTGGCAGAACTATATCTTTAATCGAATCAGGAAGGAATCCAGAGGCAGAAGAAATAACCAGTAAAAAGGCTTCATTGGAGGATATTAATATGACCGGTCCTGACAGGCAGCAGTTTCTTATAGAATTCATCTCCTATATGGTTTTTTTCCCGGCAGCCCTGGTCTGCCTTCTTCCCATGAGGAATCATAGCAGGCTGAACCGCTATAACCGGACCTATCAGCTGGCGATAGGTGCAGGACTTCTTCTCCTTATCCTGGCAGCCTCTTTCATCGGGAGCTTATATCCATTTGACACCAATCTGCTCACCATTCCGATTCTTATTATTGTCTTCATCGCATACCACCGCTGTCAGGCCGTTCACATCAGCAAGTCCCTGTCCGTCTTCGTCTATGCCTGTGCTCTCATGAGCTTCATGGCAAACTATGCCAGCGAATTCGATGCTCTCCTGCATCCGGATGCAGCGCCTGACAGTTTCAGCATTGAAGGAGGACTCTTTCAATTTGTTATCAGCTGCCTCCTGGTTCTGGCCCTGGCTTATCCCCTGCGGATCTACGGAAGCAGATTGATTGACTCTCTCCATGATGCCCGGATCTGGAATATCAGCATTCTGATTTCCGGAATCTTCCTGGTCTTTAACATATTCTTCATTCCGCATAATTATCGGACACTCTATACCAACAAGGTCTTCCGGACACATTTTATAACGGTCAGCCTTCTGCTTTGTCTCATGCTTCTCTTAAGCGCTATCTTCTACTATATTGTTGAAACACTGCAGGCAACAGCCAAAACAAAGGAAAGAAACCGTATTCTTGAGATGCAGGAGAAACAATATATCACCCAGCAGCGATATATGGAGGATACGGCCAGAGTCAGACATGATTTCCGACAGACCGTTCACGCCCTGCAGGCCATGTCCCAGGCTCAGGATTATGATGGAATAGCCGCCTATCTGGATAAGTACATAAAGGCTCTCCCTCAGAAGGAATATGTCCGCTATTGCAATCATAACGCACTGAACGCCCTGCTCAATCATTATGCCCAGGCAGCACTTGCAGAACATATAGAACTGAACTGGAGGATTGAACTGCCCGGCAGGAAGTCCATAGAGCCCTGGGAGGCTGATGCAGCGATACAGAAAAGCAATCTCCCTGTCAGCGACGTGGAGCTTTGCAGTATCATCGGAAACATCTTGGAAAATGCAATCTATGCCTGCCGGGAGATTCCGGAAGAATCCCGATATATCGAGCTGTCCGTGACTGTCCACCAGCAAGCCCAGCTCTGCATCGTGGCTTCTAACAGTTTTTCAGGAAATGTAAAAAAGAGAGATGGAAAATACCTGTCAACCCACAGAAAAGGAAACGGAATCGGCCTGGCGTCCATCGCCTCCACAGCCGAGCACTATGGAGGCGTCAGTACATTTTCCCATAATGACAGGGAATTCTGCAGCAATGTGATGATACCGATGTGAGGAGACAGGGGAAGGTTCTTTGTCTCCCTTTTTCTTTTATATAAATCATGGCCTGCGGTACTCACAGGGAACTCCGATCTGGCACTTACCGCAGCCATAGCGGGGTGCTTCCTGCTCCTTTACCCTGTCCAGGAATGCATTACATTTTACATTATTCTTCCCATAATTCAGGCTGATTGCCTGGGCCGGGCATCGACGGGCACAGGCTCCGCAGCCGATACAGTACTCATACACTTCTGTGTAAGGCCTTATATCCGGCTTGTATTCCACACTCAGTATCATGCTGGTTAATCTGCCGGCCATACCCGCCTCGGTGATCAGTCCTCTGGACAGTCCGAAGGTGCCCAGCCCGCAGGCATAAGCCACATGCCGCTCCGACCAGCTGCTGTTCATATGAAAATCATCTCCGTCATCGCCGGAAACAGGCATCGGCTCTTTCTCAAAGCGGTCATCCATCCATGGGACACATGTTTTGATTCCTTCCTCTTCTAATACCCGACTTAAGGTCTTCATATAATGACCAATGAAATTCTGACCTTCATAGCGGCCATAAAGCCAGGGCATTGAGGGATAGTCCTTTTCCTCCCTGTTGGAAATCCGGACCTCTCTTGTATGGGGCAGAAAGAAGGAGACAACGGTTCTCCCCTCCGGGAGCCATTCCCGGGGAGGCTTGAACATGGATCCTATAATCTCCGGACTCATATACTGGTCAAAAATCGGGTCAATAGCAGAGGCAAAACCTATCAGGGGCTGGTCAAAGAGCATCAATTCACCGGAACCCGGCACTGACACCCTGTTTCTGGAGCATCCGGCAAATATGTCGTGCG
Organism: Eubacterium sp.; assembly: GCA_017459345.1. Taxonomy (GTDB): domain Bacteria; phylum Bacillota; class Clostridia; order Lachnospirales; family Lachnospiraceae; genus Anaerobutyricum. The sequence continues at coordinate 4,043 of JAFUDC010000185.1, read as the reverse complement.
CTTTCGCTATGAATTCTTCTTTAGTCAGCAATGACAACACCTCGTTATACAAAAATCTCTTACATGTAATTATACTTCACATAATTCTATTGTTCAACCTGTGTATACACTGACAAATAGAAATACTCATATCATCTACCAGGGATAATAATCAAAAATACTCTGAACGGCATCTGAAATGTTTTGTATCTGCTCAAAGGATATTTCAGAGATTCTTTTATAATGTCTGCTTTTGATATCAAGGCTTCTCAGTTGTTCAATCATAGCTGTGCCTGCCTGATCATCTGCATTACCATATTTCCTTTCCAACTGATTCTCCCCAGTCATATTCATGGTATGGTCCCAATTTCCCTCCGAACTTTGCTGCTCTCTGCTCAAGAGACTGTGGCTGAAAGGTCTTGCTGATTATAATCTTATTCTCTATCAGAGAAATATCAAGAACCTCATTGAGATTCATACCCGCTTCTTTCATCATCGTTTTAGGAATTCTTATTCCCTGGCCATTTCCCCATTTTACAATCTGTACCTGCATAGATATTCCCCCATGTTATTTACTATAATTTATACTTTGTATATACTGGTGTCAATAGATTATTACCGCAGAACCGGATTGCAGATGGAATACATAGAGATCGACTAACCCCGGTCTATAGTAAATCAATAGCATTAACCAAAGAAGATAATTGATGACGGGAAGTGGTAAGGCTTCGGGGAGACAAAGCACCGTTCCCTGTCTCCCATCACATTCGCTTAGTTTGATTCAGATTAAGTAAATGATAAATAATTTATGCCAGCACATCTGAATACCTCTTTATCTCCTGCACTGTCTCCCTGGCCACCTGGATGAATTCCAATACAGTTCCCTTCGGTTCTCCCTTGGTCAGAGCATCAATACTGATTAGTGGATATGTTTCAAATGGAATACTGATGATATTCCCTTCCTCGACATGATAAGTTCTCGGGCAGAAAGAAATGTATTCCGCTGTAACAGATTTAAGTTTGCCGACATTGATGCTGTCCATAATATCGATTTGTATCGATGGGTTCATATCCTTCAAAATGTTGCATAGTTTTCGGTGATATTCTGAAAAATCCAGAACAGGGGTAACCATTTTTTCCTTTATGATGTCTTCCAGGCAAATACTTTTTCTCCCTGCCAGTCTGTGATTCTCCCAGAGCAGACAGACGCAGTCATCAATGCATATCGTTGTATTACATATCTGCGAAAATGCCTGTCCCTCATTACCGTAGGTAATATTGATGTCGACAAGTCCCTGAAGAAGAGCTCCTGTGGCATCCTTCACCTCTACAAATGACAATTTGACATCTGGATTAAACTTGCGAAAGTTCTCACAGATCTTAGGAAGCAGATAGTGGTTCAATGTACCACTTACACCAATGTTCAGTTGATTATCCACTTTTTCCGAGATAGCACGACATCGTTCAACTGTTTCATCCAGGTCAGTCAGCAGTCTCTCCGCTTCTGCTGCAAATGTCTCCCCTGCAGCAGTCAGAAAGGCCCCCTTATTGCTCCTCAGGAACAATTTAAATCCCAGTTCATCCTCCAGTGCATTCATTCGCTGGGTGATAGCCGGAGTCGACATATACATCTCTTTGGCTGCCCTGGCGAAGCTTTTGAACTTAGCAACCGACAGCATACACTCTAATGGTTCCCTCAGCATGACCTTTCACCTGCCATTCTAATACCTGCAGCGTTATCAATTTCTTAATACGCCCCTGTTTTTTTCTATCTATGCAATCTTCCTGACAAAGTCTAAGATAATATTATATTTGACACTTCTCATTATACACATGATAACAAAAGCAATCAACAACTTAAAGGAATGTATTTGTCCAACAACAAAAGCATAAGAAAAGGAGAGACAAACATGGATCAGAATTATGCTAAGCTTTTTGAACAGACAACAATTGGAAACCTGACACTTAATAACCGCTTCGTTCTTGCCCCTTGCAGTACCGGAGCCACCTTAAAAATTGATGATCGAATGATTGATTATTATGCTGAGCGGGCAAAGGGCGGATTCGGTATGGTGATTCTTGAAGCGCAGAACATCTCAAGCAAGATTGACGCAGCGGGCAAGAATAATCCCAATAACGGGACTCCGGCCCAGTGGGCTACCTGGTTTGAATTCAATAATAAAGTCAAGATCGGTGGGGTTAAAACCTGTATCCAGCTCGCAGCCGGTCCTGGCTGTATGTCTTTTATCCTGACAGAGCCTCCGGTCTGCTCCTCTGAGATCCCGGCTTTCTTTGATCCAAGTATCACCTGCCATGCCTTGACAGTAGAAGAAATCAACAAGATTGTGGAATATTTTGCTATTGCTGCCACTCAGGCCAAGGCAATGGGATTTGATGCCATTGAGATTCATTCCCATTTGGGTTACCTGCTTGACGAATTTATGTATGAATACTGGAATAAACGGACCGATGAGTTTGGCGGTTCTTTTGAGAACAGAATGCGTTTTCCTGTAATGATCGTCAAGGCAATAAGGCAGGCCGTAGGAGAAGGGTTCCCTGTTATATTCAGATTATCCGTGGAACATAAATATGAGGGCTGCGGTACAGTTGATGATGCAGTTAGGATTGTCAAAGCACTGGAAGAAGCCGGAATCGACGCCTTCGATCTGGATGTCGGAAGCTATTATGCTCTGGATTGGTCCACTCCGGTGGAATACTACGGGGACGGATGTATGGTTTCTGATGTCAGGAAGCTGAAAGAAGCTACTGATAAACCTATCTTATGCACCGGCAATTTCACTCCGGAGACAGCTGCCAAAGCTGTCAATGACGGGTCCGTAGATTATGTCATGCTGGGCAGACCTGCCATAGCCGATGCAGACTATGTCAACAAGGTTTATAAAAACCAGTTAGATGATATTCGTCCATGTATACGATGCAACCGGTTCTGTATCGACAATTACATGCTCGGACTCCCCGTATCCTGCTCAGTGAACACCGCTGCATGTGATGAAAAGTACTTTGCTCTCACAAAGACGGTCAATCCGAAAAACGTTGCGGTAATCGGAGGCGGACCAGGTGGAATGGAGGCTGCCAGAGTAGCTGCGCTGAAGGGACATAATGTACATTTGTACGAAAAAGGTGATAAACTCGGAGGCCAGCTCAATCCTGCATCCGGTCCGCAGTTTAAAGGCCAGCTAAGAAAATTGATGAGGTATCTGTCTAAACAGGTGGCAGATCATAATGTAAATATTCATTATGGAACAGAGATTACTCCGGACTCTCCTGAGCTTATCCATGCAGACGAGATTATAGTTGCCATGGGAGCCACACCAATTATTCCTGATATTCCTGCATCTGAGAATGCCAATGTTGCTGATGTTACCGAGATACATCTCGGAACAAAGAAAGTATCCGGAGAGAGTATTGTAGTTGTCGGCGGAGGAATGTCAGGATGTGACTGTGCAGCTTCTCTGGCCATGGAAGGCAAGCAGGTAACACTGGTGGAGATGATGGACAAGGTGGCAGCAAAGGCTGATATATCTCATCAGACAGCCCTCTTTAAAATATATGATCAGTACAATGTCAATGTAATCTGCAATCATGCTGTAAAACAAATCACGGATGATGCCGTAATCATCGAAGGAAAGGACGGCGAAAAAGAGACTTTACCTGCGGATACAGTAATCACAGCAATCGGAGTCAGACCTCTTAAGAGCCAGGCAGATGCCATCATCTCCGCATATCCTCACGCCAAAATCATCGGAGACTGCGGCCGGGTTGGATTGATTGGGGATGCTATCAGAGAAGGATACAAGGCAGCTTGGGCGATAGACTGAAGAAAAATCAATTTAATATTGGGAACATATTTGAGTGGATGACGTTCTGCTTAATATAAAAAAGAGATCAGCTTAGAACTGGAGTAATCGAGTAGGAGGAGGTGACTAGCCCCCGTCCTCTCACAGCACCGTACGTACGGTTCTCGTATACGGCGCTTTCAATAGTTGACATGCACTGACTGGTATGCTGTGTCTAAATCGAAATAGCCACTGCGTATCAGTCTT
>JAFUDC010000184.1 GCA_017459345.1 Eubacterium sp. | reverse complement strand
TGATCGGCCAGTACCTGCAGCATACAGACACCGCCAGGGATGTGGCTGCATATTATGATTTGTATCAGAAGTACAGAGATGACTATGACATCAGCAATAGACTAAAAGGCCGCGTCAGCACCGGCATATACCAGAGGCTTATGACTGCCTCCTTCGACGAGAGGCTCAGCTGCGTCGAGCTCCTGGTCAGCGGAATCCATAACAATCTGGCCCAGGCCATGGAGACGGACCGGCTGACGGATGCATGTTACGAATTTCTGAAGAATTACCAGAAGCGGCTGAAAACATTGATTGATCCGGAACCCACTGAGAACGGGCTCTGGACCACTTCTCTGGCCGAACAGGAAGAATCCCTGGCCAGGGACGAGAAAACCGGCCTTCTCTCCCCCCAGCAGAAAGCCTTCCGCTTAAAGCTGGTCCGTCAGCTGCGAGACTGGACCCCGGACCCGGGGCTGGCCCCGGCTGCTGCCTTCCAGTCAGTCAGAAACCATTTTCAGGAGCTGACAGCTGCCAGGGAAGCCGCTGCTGCTGCCGGCTCCCAGGCTCTCGAGTACGCATTTACCTTTATGGAGGAGGCCTTCGGAGAAGGCCAGGAGATGGTGATCTTCGTCACGGAGCTCACCATGGACCCGGAAATCTCCGGCTTCATCACCATGAACGGCTGCGAGCGCTATTATAAGTATAATAAATCCCTCCTCATCGGCAGCCGCAGAGCAGAGATACTTAAGGAGCTTGACCGCGACCAGATCTACTCGGAAGCAGCCAACTATGAGTTTTAAAAAGAATAATAACTAAACAGTATCTTTTCAAAGTTTAGTCACAAAACAACTGCACCCACTTCAAAAATATGATATACTTTGACCATATGATAATAAAGGAGCCGATTTCGTCCGCGCAAGCAATCCGGCGCGGCTGCGAAAACAAGCATCCGGACAATATTGTCACAAAAATAATATCGTTTATAAAGGAGATGATACTATGCGTCATTTGACAATCTGTGTCTATGGAGCTGCCAGCAGCAACATAGATGATATCTATATCGCCGAAACAGAGAGACTGGGAAGAGAGCTTGGTGCCCGCAGGCACAAGCTGATCTACGGAGGCGGAGCCTCCGGCCTTATGGGCGCCTGCGCCAGGGGTGTCGCCGCTGCCAGCGGCGAGGTGATCGGTGTTGTCCCCAAGTTCATGTCAGCCTTCGAGGCCCTCAACAGGGATTGTACTGAATTCATCGAGACCGAAACCATGAGTGAGCGAAAAGACATCATGGAGTCCCGGGCAGATGCCTTTATCATCGTGCCGGGAGGAATCGGAACCATGGATGAGTTTTTTCAGGTTCTCACTTTAGAAGAACTCAAGAGAAAATCAGCCCCTATCATCCTCTTTAATATCAACGGATACTATGATACGCTGATCCATTTTATCGATGACTGCGTCAAAAAAGGCTTCATCCGAGTGGCTGTGAAAGACCTCTTCCGGGTCTGCGATGATCCCAACGATGCCCTTGACATTATAGAGTATTTCGCCTGAAATTTTCGCTCGCAAAATTAAATCAAATGATTTTATATTGATTATTGTTCCTTAATGTTATATTATATAGCATAAGAAGGGAGAAGCTAAGCTTGTCCCATATCCCCGTAGGTTTTAAGCATGGGAGGAGCGGTTTGTACTATGAAAAAGAAAACCAACCGGTTGACCGAAAGCGAACAGCAGGTTTTAGACCTGCTCTGGGACAGAGAGGAAGCGCTGACGTCATCGGAGATTGTAGACTATTGTGAGGGCAGGACCTGGAAAGAGAGTTATATCCATATCCTGATCAATTCTCTTCTGAAGAAGGGGCTGATTGAGATTGATGGATTTAAGAAAACGACGAAAAATTATGCCCGAACCTTTAAGCCCTGCATGAGCAGAGAGGAGTATTCCCTGCTGCAGATCAGGCAGAACCAGAAGATATCATCCCGGACCCTGTCCCATTTATTTGCCGCTATGCTGGAAGATGAGACAGACGTGGCTGTTCTGGATGAGCTGTCCAGGCTGCTGGAGGACAGACGCAGGGAACTGGAGGAATGAGACAGACCTGAATACAAGGGACCTCGTCAGACATATTTTCTTTGTTTTTCATAATAGAAATAAAGCAGAGATCTGCCGTTTTAAAGACGGAATCTCTGCTTTTTTCTATATGATTACTTTTTATAAGATATTTTTTCTGAAGGATTACTTTTCTAAAGTATGACTTTCGTCCCGTATAGTTATCATTTTGATTACACATTTCGACAATTCGTGTACTTAAATCCATTGTGGGTTTTTCCATATTGTCATATGATAAGAAAAATACCTCAAAGGAGCTTCCCATGATAACTGCCGGCACGATAATCCAGGCCTTGCTTGATAGCTGCCTTATGGCCGCTCTCCTTAGCTGCCTGGCTGGAAATACGACATTTCTGAAAAAATACGGTACCATGATCCCCTCCATGCTGACCTTATGCTGCATGGTTCGGATGATCTTTCCCCTGGCGCTTCCAGGCCCAAATGCCGGTTCCGGTCCCCTGAGGCCCCCTGCTGCCGGTTCCAAAATCATTACAGACCCAGTCTTACTTAAGCTTATTCTGATTCTGTGGGCCGCCGGAGCTCTTATCTACCTCATCAGTTACAGCCTCTTTTACCAAGTCACCCTATCCCGGATTCATGAGAATGCCATTTACGCAGAGGAGGATGTGGCAAAGCTGCTTAAAGACCTGGACCCGGACTGCCCTATGGGAATCTATGTATCCCCGGATATCCACGTCCCAATCTCCACGGGGATCTTCCACTCCAATATCTATCTGGCCGATTATCGATACAGCCCGGAGGAACTGTATTATCTAATCCTTCACGAGTACATCCACTGGAAGAGGAAGGACATGACCAGAAAGTTTCTCTGCTATCTGGCAGGCGCCCTGGTCTGGTGGAATCCCATCGCCACTCTTGTGAGAAGAAAATATATCCGCCTCCTGGAGTTAAGCTGTGATCGGGACGTGGCAGCCAGGCTGCAGGATGAGGAAATCCTTGACTATCTCCAGGCACTCTATCATACCCAGATTCTGGTTCACTCCCAGGCAAAGACCAGCTGCCACAGCTGCCTTTTGCCTATCCGGTCTGCCGTCATGGGCTTTACCAACTCCGGACGGCCAAACCGGTCGGTACTGGTTCAACGCTTCCAGCTCCTTCTTGACCGAAACCAGACAAAACCAAAAGACTTATCTAACGACCTGCCCACAGCCGAAAGAATAGGAAGAATCCTGGTGCCGGCTTCCATGATCCTCATCATCCTGGTCTGGATGGCCCTATCCTACAAGGTGATACCCTCCACGTCTTCCTTCTCAATAGTGGCCAGCATGGTTTTCGTCACCTTTTTATGCTTCATCAGCCGGATTGCCTGATTGGCAATGGCAATCTCCAGATAGTTGCGGACATCCCTGGCATTGGCATAGGAATCCGGCTTCTCAGCACACCGTTTCTCGAAAAAATGTGTGGCAGTCTCCAGGGCAGCAGGGGTCAGCTTGTACTCCTGCTTCTTGCAATTGCCCTTGAGAATCTCAATCTCTTCCTCCGCAGTATAATCTTCAAAATACAGGAATTTATTAAACCTGGACCTGAGGCCCGGGTTGGACTTTAAGAACTCCTCCATCAGGTGGGTGTAGCCGGCCACGATCACGATAAGATCATCCCGGTGGTCTTCCATGGCCTTGAGGAGGGTATCCACGGCCTCCTGGCCGAAATCCCCCTGACCCTTCTGGTTGGTCAGCGTGTAGGCCTCGTCGATAAAGAGGATACCGCCTAATGCATCCTCCACCACCTCCTGGGTCTTGGTGGCTGTCTGGCCGATATAGCCGCTCACCAGCCCGGACCGGTCCACCTCGATCAGCTGCCCGACCCGGCAGACACCTATGGCATGGTAGAGTCCTGCAAGGAGCCTGGCCACCGTGGTCTTGCCCGTCCCCGGATTACCCATGAAGACCATGTGCTTATTGACATCCGCCGTCTTCATCCCATGCTCCTGGCGCAGCTGCTGCACCTTCATGAGGCTGATCAGGGTATTCACATCCTTCTTCACCGCCGTGAGGCCGGTGAGAGAATTAAGCTCGGCCATCAGATCTTCCACCGTCTGCCGCTTATCAGTCTCGGCCTGGTCATCAGCCCCCGGCTGCTGACCCCCTGATGTAACAGAACCCGATCTGCCTGCTTCCGGCTTTCCGCCGGTTCCTCCGGTTCCTGCGTCCCTGTTCGTTCCGCTTCCGGAACCGCCAACTCCGCCGGTACCATTCCCGCCGCTGCCCCGGTTGGCCACAAATGCCCTGGTCTTCCGGTCCGGACTAAGCAGGCCATACTCTTTCAGGAAATCATCCAGCAAAACCATGTAGTTGGTCATAGCCCGGACTTCCTTCTCCCCGGCCTGTACATTTACCGCCAGATAATGCTCACCAAGACTGCGGAAGAGCTCCGTAAGCTTCCTG